>JAYTWK010000057.1:0-4266 GCA_043743715.1 bacterium | reverse complement strand
GAATTATGTGCGCACCCAAGACGAGGATGACCGAGGACAGCTGCAATTCGAACTCTAGTTACGCGACCACACCGCGGACTCTGTCCGCGGTGATTGATTCACATCCTATGGAAGATTTCTGGAAGAGTTTCTGAAAGCGTAATAATAAAATTGCCCGCAACACTTTCGTGTGCGGGCAATACATTTAGGCTTTAGTCTTACGGACTGTTTCGTCCGGCCTCATATGCCTGATCGAAATCATGTGGGTGACTATCTTGCCATCCTACATAGCATTCATACAGCATATCCTCGCGACTTACGAATTGAACACACCCGGGTGCGGGCCAGATACGAAATTCGAACCATTCCATGTCGCCGGACCCATATTGGCGCGGCAAGGGTGGAACATACATGCTCGGTGGGCGATAATCGGGCGGAAGGTAATATTGCGGGATCGAATCATTTTCGCAGCATGTGTGACTCAAGACAATTGCTGTACCTAAGCCTACTGCTGGTACAAACAACTCATCTCCGCCATGCCCATGGTGACGATTATCACGCTCATGCTCATGATGATTGCGATAGTTACGATAATCGCCATGACGTCGATGATCCTCGGCTTGTGCGAGAGCCGAATTGAAAAATAGCACAACTGCTATTATCAAGTAAAAGAACTTACGTATCATTACTTTCTCCTTGTATTTAGGTTCAAAAACCAGATGTACATTCTATCATGATTTACTTGTGATGTCAAGTTTTAGGTTTCTTTTTACCCGAACTCATACTATGATGCGCATATGTCTGTAACCAAGAAAAACAAAAGTAGCGATAAGAAAAATGACTTTCGTGAAAAGAGCAATACTGGCGGTCCGTACCGAGCAAAGTTCGCGCGTGGAATAAACGGCAGCGACTCGATCCTTGCAACACCTTTCCCGCAGATTGCGTTCGTTGGACGATCGAACGTCGGTAAATCCTCGACTATTAATACGCTCCTTGGCGTGTCCGGTCTTGCGCGCACTTCCATCACCCCCGGAAAGACCCAGGAGATTAATTTCTTCACTGTCAACGACAATATGTATATCGTTGATCTTCCGGGCTACGGTTATGCACGTATGCCGGCAAAGGATGCCGAGCGATTGCGTATGCACATCCTATGGTATCTCTCCGGTGGTGAGGCTCGACCCCAGCTGGTGGTACTCATAGTTGATTCGCGTCACGAGCTGACCGACTACGATGCTGACCTGCTTGAAGTCGTGAAAGCAGAAGGGCACCCCTTGCTCGTGCTTCTGAATAAAATAGACAAACTCACTCAAGCAGAACGTTCAAAGACCATGCGCTACTACAGAGAGACGCTTGGCGAGATTCCGTTCATGCCGTTCTCAGCAATGAAGAAAGAGGGACTCGAAGCATTGCGCGCGGCGGTATTCGGAAAGAAGTAAAATTCTTGTATGTGCATGAAAAACCACTGGAACCATATTCGAGTGTTGGCCTCAAGCCCACTGCTCGCTTTGCCGTCCTCTATGAAATTTGTCCGAGGACGAGAGCGCCCGCCGCTTCAAAAGGATGCTCGAATAAACACGAGTGTTGGTTCAAAAAATCACACGTAGTGTGTAACACTTCACTCGTGTACTATAATGTAGTGATGGAGAAAATTTCACTTCAGGTCCTCACATCTCCAAACTGCACCCATTGCCATGCGTTCCTTTTATATTGGCAGGAGGAGGGGAAGAAGTGGCCAAACGTAGCGATGTCAGAGGTTTCAGTTATGACCCCCGAAGGCCAAACCGCTGCAATGCAGTACCACATTTTTGCATCTCCTGGTATCATCATCAATAACGAACTGTTCGCGTCGGGAGGGTTCGACAAGAAAGAGCTTGAAGAAAAGCTCACCGCACTTTCAAACATAACTATTTGATATTTCATATGAGAACATATTTGCGCGGAGCAAATACGATGACCATGTTTTTCACGCTGATCGCCTTTATGGTCGTCGCGTGCCTTTTCCTTGGGATATTCTTTACAGCCGCACTCGGCGGTGTAAATGAGGAAGGAGCAGTGGGATGGTTCCTCTTCTCATTCGTAAGCGGCATTATGGCGCTCATCTTGCCGTGCACCTTCCCGCTTCTTTTTGTGGTGATACCGCTCGCGCTTGGGAGGGGTGGCTTGCGCTCCCTCGCGATGATCCTCACCTTCAGCCTTGGTGTCATGACGGTGATGACGCTCTACGGTATTCTTATCGGCTATGCGGGGGAGATAGGATTCTCATTCTTGCCTTACCCGGTAGCGTCCGTGCTTGACTGGCTGTATGTTTTTGGCGGCATATTTGCATATGTGCTCGCGCTCGGCGAGCTAGGACTTATTCGTCTACGCATGCCTGCGTATGTCGGAGTGGGTCCTCAATTCTTGAGAGGAAAAGCAAGCATTTTAAAGATGTTCTCCCTCGGACTGTTTATGGGTAATATCGGTGTCGGATTTCCTTCTCCAGCCGTTCCGCTTCTCATGATGAATGCCGCCGTCTCGGGTGACCCGGGATACGGAGGGGCCCTGTTCTTTGCGCATGCGGCAGGCAGAGTGCTTCCGCTTCTTGTCCTCCTCACTCTTGCGACGCTTGGTGTGAATGGACTTAGTTGGCTCACCAAGAACAAGGAACACCTTGATAGGTTAAGCGGCTGGATACTTATCGCCGTCTCTGCTTTCATTATCACCTATGGTGTGGCAAAAGTGTGGATCCTTAAATCGAGCATATTTCTCGCACTTCTCGTCTTACTTGAAGGCGGGGGAGTACAGAGTGTTATGGTACGTCCCGGGATACTCGATTCATTTATGAACTACGAACGATTTGGAAGTGTGATCTTGTATGTGCTCGTCCTTTTCCCACTATGGTGGCTCTACCGGAAGCAATATCATCATGTATGGGGAAAGCCGGCATTTCAAATGATGAGCATCGAACACAAAGTAGAGCGACTTGAAGAAGAATGCAGATCACTACTGCCGCTCCTTCACATAAAAGAAGGCGGGCATCATGACCGACTTTCTGAACTTACGCACAAGATAGACGCGCTGCTCCTCAAGCGTCGAGTGCTCGAAGAAGGCGCACGCTACGGAGGCAAACACGGATTACGCAGTGATACTTCCCAAGCATACGAAGAGGAAGCGCTGCGTTATCGGAGAGATTTTTATCTCGCACTCACACTCCTTGTCGGTGTATGCTTCATCCTTTTCCTCTGACGTAGTTATACCATCTTCCAATAACTCTTCGGCAACAGGCTAAGGGCGCCTCTTGGCTTTGAAAGGGGTGCCCTTTGAGAAGCTGCAGGTTGGTTAATGGGGGATGGTATTACAGCGCTTGTTCCTACTCGCGTACGAAAACACCGCCCCTTGTGGGCGGCGTGTTGTTGATTGGAGTCTCATTCGTATTGGTGCTCTGTAAAAAGGATCGAAGCGGCCATCTGCGTCTCAACTTTTGAACAACGGGAGGGATCAAATTTGAACGAACCCCATGCGTCAGCAATCTCCTTGTTGACGGTGTGCGTCTGGTCATCTTGGTCGCACATATCAGACCATTTGATGAGCTTTTCTTCGCCGGCATTCGTCTTAAGCAAGTGTGCGAAGAACGCTTTATACTTTGAGCCGATGATGATGGTTCCGTGGATGACACCCTGTCCTCGTGCCTCATCGACGACCTTAAGCATGCGCACTTTGAGTTTACTCTTTATCATCTCCCAGTCAGCATTGGTGAGCCTTCCGGACCTGTACATCCATACCATGTGATTCATGTGCTTCTCCTCTTGGTAACTATCAGTAACTAGAATGGTAACAGAACAAAAGTCGATTTGAAACCTAACCCAATGCTACGCTTACTGCATCATATGTAAAGAGGGTTATGCACCTTTTATACGGCTCTATGAAAAGCTTATTATGGGTTATCCACAGGACTGTGGATATTGCCTCTTGCGGCTTATTCTGGGGGGTGTATATTGATAGTGTTCTCTTGTTCTTTCCGTCTTTATAGACACCAGTTCCTACTTGGGACACCATAACGACCGGCAAATATTTTATTTGTCGGCGTTGTTTATTTATACTGATTTTTCCCGCGCCTCCCGCGCCTTTCTAAATTTTTCCGACCCTCCGGTGCGAATGAGTGTATCAAGATGGTGTTGTTTTGGGCATAATATACATAAATCGAGTCTTAATTGTCCCCGCCGTTAGTCTTAAACTACGCACTTCAGTGCGAGCCTTTCAGGTGTGGCGGCGGTATTTGCATAATAGTGATCGGGTACAGTGCCG
>JAYTWK010000056.1:0-26856 GCA_043743715.1 bacterium | reverse complement strand
AGCAAAAGATAGTGCATGGCATTCTCCTTGCTTCTTCGGCGGAATATCGAAAAGGGTTGCCTGAAATGCTGTTTTGAGACCTATTTGGTACTATATGCCGTCTTTTGTAATTTTCTCTGAATGTTGTGCTCGCTATCTCATTACCTCCTCTGCGACACGTTTGAAGGTCTCAGGATTGTGCTCGGCGAGGGTGGCGAGAATCTTGCGGTCGAGGAGTATCTTCTTCTTGATAGCGCTACCGATAAACTTCGAGTACGAGTATCCCATCGGGCGGATAGCTGCGTTTATCTTCACCTGCCACATGCGGCGGAAGTCGTTCTTCTTGTCCTTCCTGTGTTCAAACTGATAGACACCTGCCTTGCGGAGAGCTACCTTTGCTTCTATTTCCTTGTTCGAGCGGCCATGACGATAACCCTTGGCAGCCTTTAAGACTTTCTTGCGACGTTTATTTGAAGTTACTCCTCGTTTGACGCGTGACATATGAAATAATTATTGTTTATCAGGATATTACTTGCCGATTCCGGTAAGGAAGCGTGAGCGACTCTTTGCTGTCATGACGATAGTGCGGCGGCTCTTGTTGTTGAGCTGGGTTGCGCGACTCATCTTTGCATTAAAATGATTGATACCTGCTTTGCGAGCCATAATCTTGCCAGTCTTGGTGACTTTGAGGCGCTTTGCGTATGATTTGTTGGTTTTCATGTTATTTTTTCTCTGTTGCTTCAGTTGCTTCTTTCTTCTTGCCGGCTGACTTTTCTATCACTATTGTCAGTCCCTTAGGGCTCTTTTTGGGAGGTTCGGAGACGCGATATTCCTCTGAAACCAAGCGTAGGATACGATCTAGTCTCTCTTCGAGAAACTTTGGCTCCATGTACTTGGTACGGCCCGGAAGGAACAGGTCGAGCTTCACGCGATGGCCTTCTTTGAGCCATTCTGAGCTCTTTTTGGCTTTCAGTTCCAGATCTCGCTCGGATGTGCCGATCTTAATCTGAATGGTCTTGGTTTCGGTCGTATGAGCCTTTGCGCGCGCATCCCTGTCTTTCTTTTGCGCAATGTACTGGAATCTACCATAGTCCATGATTTTTGCAACCGGTGGCTCAGCATTGGGAGATATTTCAATCAGGTCGAGTCCTTTCTCCACCGCGAGCTTAATTGCCTCGTCGGTAGTCATGGTACCAAGATTGCTGTCCGCGTCGTCAATAACCCGAAGTTTCGGGGCACGGATTTCTCGGTTGATACGGATTTTTTCTTTCATCCCGCTTGCGATAAGAAGCGCTACGCTTCTGAAATATCATGATAAATATGGGTAAAATTCTGACCTTTATAACTTTCCAAAACTCGCCTTTCCGCTCATTGATGTCATCTCTAACGGGATTCACGGGTAGGTTTGAATTCTAGCAGAAACAGCATTAAAGGTACAGTAATCCGCATGGTTACCTTAATTTTTCTGAAAAGCACCAAAACTAACAAAAGTGCAAAAATTTAGGCGGGCTCGTGTAATTGAGCCCGCCTTGGGTGGGGTGGTTCGCTTGTCTCCTAGATGCCGAGCTCGTCGGGGTAGGTGTTCTCGAGCACCAGAGGGTGCTGCGGGGAAGAACCTGGTACGGGGCGCTTTGACAGCATTGCTGCAAGGCGCTTTTTCAGTGACCTCAGATATCTCATTGTCTGAATACTCCTTATTTGTTTAGGGAACAGGGTGGTAGAAGTAATTTATCACTAAAAACCTAGATTGTCAAGTACCACATCTTTGACAAGTATTGACATTGTTTACATAAAAGATAATCTTAAATTACGGGTTCGTAATTCAAACGATCTCGCGTCGACGCAACCCTGTTTTCTGGTTCTTTTAAGGAGGATTACAATGAAGTCCCTGTATGCAGACCCCAAGTCGTTGGTCTTCACCGGCCGCCAAGCACCCGCCGCAAAAGGTCTTTTCAGCCGTTTCACGCAGCTCTTCAGCCGCCGGCCGAGCGGTGACTGGGGCTGGTAGTCGCACTGCACGCGTTCGCAGCCCTTCCGTGTATAACATGGGAGGGCTCGTTTTTTAAAGTACCGAAGGAGTGTGCCATGCATGAGCTGTCCACTGACAAATTTTGGACCATTGAGTCTTTTGATCCCGGCGAAGTGAGCGAGGTTACGAGAGAGGCATTTTCACTTTCGCTGCCGTACGTAAAAGAATTTCTCTGTGCGCAGCATCCCTACCGTGAAGGACCGGTTTGTCCGTTCGTTTCTTCAGCACTGCGGCAGCAGCGCATCCACTTCACCGAATGCGCCAAGGGTGACGCCTCACACGATCACGCGGAGCGTGTGAGGCGCTGCATAGAGTTTTACCAGTCGTCGAAAGGCGGACTCAGGACTTTCGGAGCGGTCATCATGCTGTTTCCGCCGGACTATGACACCGACCGTCTCAGCCAACTGCAGTTTGAAAACAAGGAACAGTGTGTCCGTGAGCTACTGATGATCGGATCGCTTTTCCCGGGCAACAACTCGCCGAGTCTGCGCAATCCTGATTACTTTCCGCTCCGTATGCCGACTCCATGCCTCGTGATTCGCGACATGGTGCCGGGTGACCTCGCATTCCTTCATCCGTCGCAATACAACCTCGGCAAGAGACTCATCTTCCTCGAAGCGTTCATCAGGAAGTTTGAAGGAAGTACCGGAATGGTTGGCAGGAAAGTCGATGAAGCGAAGTCACTACGCCTCACTCATCTGCAAAAACAGCGCACGCGGCGTTTCGCGTTCGCTGCCCTGTCCCTGATTGCAATGTTGGTTCTTGGTTACTTCTTGTTCAGTCGCTGATAGGGCGACACATTCGCGGCACCTTCGGGTGACCGCGAATTTTTTATATAAAAAAACGCCCAGGTAAGGTCCCTGGGCGCATAGCTGCGAACGGTTCACGCATGAACGAGCTGATCCAAGATAAGCACTGCCTTGTCGCCCTTATGGACAGCCCGGTACGCTTTGTCGCGTATCCGGTTTGCCTCGGCTTGCGTCAGCGTGCGTTCGTGAGAACGCAGTGTGATGCGCACCAAAAGGTTGACCTGGCCCATCTTCATGCCGATGCGTAGGGTTGCCTGCGGAGGCAGATCGTCGTATTCCGTACGCGACATGATCGAGACGTTTTCGAGGATTGAAGCGTCTCTGCCGAGTGTAACGAGTATCGCATCGCAGATGTCTTCCTCTTCGGTGCCCCTATCGACCGCGATACTCAAATCGTGCTTGATAGGTGGCATCGTCGAGACAGGTACATACAGCGTGAGGTCGTTCATCTGACTTCTGATACGCGGGTCTTCTGCGCGCAGGAGTCTGATGTCATCGATCTTCTTGGTGATCATCACCAGTCGGTCGAGTCCCATGCCGAGCGCAAGTCCGGAGTATTCTTCCGGATCGAGCCCGGCATTCGTGAGCACCTCGGGATGTGCTTCTCCGCACTCCAGCACTTCGAGCCAGCTGCCGTGCATCAGCACTTCGACTTCGAGCCCGCGCACCGTGTAAGGATGCACGACTTCGTTCACGCGGTACTTGCACTTCGGAGCGATCGTGTGAACAATCGTTTCGATCAGATGAAGCAGGTCTTCGCGCCCGAGCCTCTGTCCGCCCTTCTTGATCCGCCAGACATCCATCTGGTGCGGTTCGCCGCAGTGCCGTGCGTCGACTACGTCCCGGCGATAACACATGCCGGGGATGACCGCGATGACATCGAGTCCATCACAGCGGGGGAGGCTCTTCAGCCAAGCGGGGACTGCCGACGACGTATGTGTTCGCAGTACTTCGGTCGGCGACGCGTAACGGGTGTAACGCGACGACCGCCCGATGTTGTCCTCAGGGAACAGGAGATCATCGAAGTTCTCATGGGCCGTGACCACAGGATGGCGCCGCACCAGGTCGATGACCGAGGTCGCATACACACAGGAAAGCGCCTGGGTGATAAGCGACACAAGCAGGTTTACAGCGTGGACGCCGTTTCGGGTATCCGTGAGGTCGGGGATGGCGAGCGAAGCCGCCAGCCGCTCGCGCGACAGGGGTTCTATCTTTATCTTGCTCATTTCAAGGTCCTTTCGTTTATAGGCTGGAAATCCAAAATGGTATTCCGAGTTAGTGGTACTGCTCTGTTTTTAGTCTACTACGCATAACTAATTTTGTCAAATTAGCTCATATTATTGTAATGTGGAGAGAAATTGGAGTGAAACAGCCAATTTTTGTTCATAGAAAAGAGGCTCTCCTTTGCGCTCTGTTTGAAATCCCTATACGGCACAATATCCAAAACGCCCATACATCTTGCATAGTGCTAAAAACAGGACGGTTCATGATAGAATTCCTCCCATGACCAACAGTCGCGCAACCGTGCTTTTCGCGGTCGCCGGAGTAATGCTCTCGGCGGTTATTGCCTACGATTATCATACTTATAGTCTGCTCGCGGCCGAGCTCGCCGCGAGCAAGCAGGCAGCTCTTGACGATGCGCGCGCCGCAGAGATACGCTACCGCGACTTGAGTGCGACCACAACCGTGCTCAATGGCCTCCTCGCCTCGACCACCGCTGAAAACCAGAATCTCTCAGCGCGTCTTGGCTTGGTTGCATCAGATAACACCACTCTCTCGCAGCAAGTCGTAGCCAATCAGAATCAGATTGCAATGCTGAATAAGCTGCGCACCACAGACAAGGAATTGCTGCAAAAATATTCCAAAGTATATTTTTTGAATGAAAACTACACCCCGTCCTCACTCGTCGTGATAAATCCCGATTTCATTTTCGACAAAAAAAAGACACTGCAGTTTCATGGCAACGCAATGTGGAAACTCAATCAAATGATGAATGACGCGTCGACTTCCGGAAATGCGCTGTCCTTGATTTCCGCGTACCGCTCTTTCAAGGAGCAGACTTCGCTCAAGAATCAGTACACTGTCACCTACGGCAAGGGCGCGAATTCATTCTCCGCTGATCAAGGTTACTCAGAACACCAGCTCGGCACTGCCATTGACCTCACCACTCCGAAGCTCGGCAATAATTACACAAGCATTGATAAGAGTGATGCATATACGTGGCTGCTCGCGAACGGATGGCGCTACGGTTTCATCCAGTCGTACCCCAAGAATAATGCCTTCTATGTATATGAGCCGTGGCACTGGCGATTCGTCGGAGTAGAGCTTGCGACGGTACTTCATCAAAACAGTAAGAACTTCTATGACCTTGATCAGCGCCTGATTGATGAATTTTTGCTCAATATATTCAATTGAGACATGGATTTATTTCATGTCAAGATTTACTAATCCCCTCCAATTGTTAGTCTAAATCTGGACTACGTTTATATGTCCTTTGTCAATTTTCTGACGAGAACATTTCGCTACTTCAGTTACTATTGTTGTATTGTGTTGGAGGAAAGATGATGAACATGTCGTGTAACCTAAAGTTATCCAAAGCAATCTGCCTTTGTATGCTGGTTGCATGTACACTTCTCATGTATTCAGGAGAGATATACGCCAAACAGAGGCATAGAAACCAAATAAGCAGTACAGAAGAGCACGCTAAGATAAATGCTAAGATAGTACAGATAATTCGTACCTGTGCTCCGACTGTTGCGGAATCTACAATGCAAGCGCTGACCAGACATGAGTCTGGCTGGAAGCAATATGCAATCGCAATCAATCGACCAAAGGGAAGACTCGAACATCAGCCGAGAAATAAATCGGAAGCCATAGAGACAGCAAAGGACCTGCTTTCACGGGGATATAATTTCGATATGGGATTTGCACAGATTAATAGTGCGAATCTTACAAATTCTATTCTAACAAAGAATGGAGTTACCATCGAAACTATATTTGATGTATGCACCAACGTAAGAGCTGGGGCAGATATCCTTACTGACTGCTTTCTGCGCGCTCGTAAACGCGTGGGGAATGAGCAACAAGCGCTTCATGCAGCACTATCGTGTTACAATACAGGAAATTTTTCTGGAGGAATCCGCAATGGATATGTAAATAAGGTGTACCAAGCAAGTCGTAAATAAGTTGTAACATTTTTTCACTCACAAGGAGATTCGAATGAGTTACATCAAAATTGAAAATGCCCCAAAAGTTATTATTTCACTATTTGTGATATGTGTGCTTTGCGGTGCATATCCGGCGTGGGCAGGAGATCTGCCTGCTGTTATGGATACATTTACTGCAACTATGCGTGGGATATTCAGTGTCCCTGTCGTAGTCAGCATCCTGGGAGTTGCGGCGATCGTATCGATCTTCGGCTGGGTTACAGGCATGATCTCTGCGTTTTGGATTTTCCGCATTCTCATCGGCGCGGTTGGAATCGGAGCGGTTGACGGTATTATTGCTTGGGCGATTCGCCTTGGGAGTTCATGATGGCACTTGCAAAAGATCCATTGTATAAGGCGCTCACACGGCCAGCCATGGCAGCGATTCCTCCACTTAATCGTATCCCTATTACCATGGAGTCCCTACTCGTATCAATGGCTGGGACGGTTGTCATCTTCGCGGCGACTCGGGCATTTTCGGAAAGCATTTGGCCACTCTTGTTGTTCCCCGTGTTCTATCTCTTGTGTTACCTGATAGAAAAGAAGGAAGTTCGAGCGTTCCGATTGCTTGCCTTAAGCCTGAAGTCAATCATGGGCTGCCCGATACAGTCGTACTGGTACTGGCGGGCATTAACATATGATCCACTCCCGTTCGCAAATGGGAAACAGAGAGGTAAAATTCATTAACGTCAAACCCTTTAAAGCGGAATGCATGCATGTTTATACATCTTCGTTCCGCTTTTTTCTTAACGCTACATTATTCTGCGAGGACTAACATGTTGTCACTGAAGACACTTCCGGGTTTGCGTAATTTGGTTGGAATCTCAGATACACCTACATCAGCAAGCAAGCCAAAGGCAAGCAAGCTGGATAGGCATGAAGTAAGCAAGCAATCACCAACGGTGATAAAACAAATTCCGTATACCGCGCACATTGATGAGCGTACAATTAAGACAGTGAATGGCGGATATCTCCGTACATGGCGAGTCGAGGGGGTACCATCCCTGACCCTCGATGAGAGCGAATTGAATGCGATCAGCACAGCATATCACCAACAACTGCAAGGCATTCCACACGAAGGAATAGCGCTCTATACTCACTTTATACGCAAAAGAATTTCTTTGCCTGACGGTGAGGAGTTTATTCCGGGGTCATTTGCTGACGGACTCAACCAGAATTACCGAGAACACATAAAGGAAAAAGGACTCTATGCAAACGAGTTATATCTCAGTATTCTCTACACCCCACAACAGATTGGAAGCAAGAATAACGGAAAGAATATCGGAAAGAAAAATCCTTCTGCGACTGGAGCGCAACTCGATAAAGAAGCGTTAAAACATCTGGATCAGGTTGCGACTACCATAGCGGAAGGACTTTCTCGTTACCATGGTTTGACGGCACTGAAAGTGTACAAAATGGGTAAGCATTATTTTTCAAAGCAGCTTGAATTTTTGCATTATCTCATAAGTGGTTACGATATCCGTTTTCCGGTGACTTCGTCTAACTTGCAAACAGCAATGCTTACTTCGCGTCTACTTTTTCGACATGAAGTTGGTGAAATCCATGCGCCTGCGTCTACAGTACACATTGCAGCACTTGGAATAAAGTCCTACCCTGATGAAACATTTCCCGGACAACTTTCTGCGCTCTACGGTCTTCCGTTTGAATTTGTCCTGACACAGTCTTTTGCCCTTCTCGGCCAAACTGCATCACGGAATTTGCTTACACTTGTGAGTGATCGCCTCGAGCAGACT
Organism: bacterium; assembly: GCA_043743715.1. Lineage (GTDB taxonomy): Bacteria > Patescibacteriota > Minisyncoccia > Phycocordibacterales > UBA6899 > MHLP01. The sequence goes on along the minus strand of JAYTWK010000056.1, from coordinate 19,079 downwards.
GAGGATGCTGCGGTGTCACAGCAAGTTGCAATTACTGGTGGCGGTGAAGGGACCGCACTCGACGATCTCACATCAGGTAGGATTAGTATGGGAGAGCATCACTTGGTGTTTCTTGTAAGGGGTAAAAGCATAGAGGAGGTAAATCGGCATATAGCAAAAGCAGTACAGACGTTCTCGAACGCAGCGTATATCGCTGTACGCGAAGATCTCGCACTTGCGGCGGCATATTGGTCGCAGCTCCCGGGGAATCTGTCTGTGCGACCGAGACCTTCTCCCATCACAAGTCGTAACGCCGCAGGACTCATGGCGCTCTACGGTGAGTCGAAGGGCAAACCCGACGGCAATCATTGGGGCAAACCCACTACCGTACTTCGTACTATTTTGGGAACCGCGTATGATTTCAGTTTCCACGTGCGAGATGTTGGACACACGTTTATCTGTGCGCCGACAGGGTCAGGCAAAACTACCGCACAGCTGTTTCTTGCTGCAATGCAAGAGCCAGCCAAAGTCACCCAAGTCTTTTTTGACTATGGCAGCGGTTCTGCGATATACGTTTGGGCAAAGGAGGGAAGATTTTTCCAGTTTCAACCGGGAGAACCGACGGGCATGAATCCAATGTTAATGGAAAATACTCGTGAAAATATCCTCTTTACTCAGAAATTGTTCAAGCATATCTTAACCTCTGAAGGGAAAATATTACCCGAACGCCAGGAGCATGAGCTCAACGTTGCAATCAACACAGTATTTAACCTTAGCGAGTGTTCTCTGCGTAGACCAAGGAGTCTGCTCGATTTCATGAATCGTACAGAACCCGATGGACTTGCAAGGAAACTCGCACGTTGGGTCGGAGACGGTCAAATGGCATATCTCTTCGATAATCAGGAGGATACAATCGATTTTGGTCAAGTGACAGGGTTTAACATCAAACAGTTTATTGATGATGATGAACTCCGAACACCAACAATGATGTATCTTTTTCATCGCATGGAGGAGCTCAACGATGGAAGAAGGCTTCGGGTAGATGTGGGTGAATTTTGGAAAGCACTCGATGATCCGTATTTTTCTGAATGGATCAAATCCTTCCTCAACACCAAACGAAAAGAGAATGCAATGTTCGTGGGTGAAACAGGAAATCCACTCGCCATGCTTGATAGTTCGATTGCTTCGACCATCATGCAACAAACTCCAACAAAGATTTATCTTTCAAATCCAAACGCGAGCCGTGATGTGTACATGGGGCAACTGAAGTTAAGTCAAGTAGAATATGAATGGGTAGTAAACATGGGCCCACGTCGCATGCTGATAATGCAAAACGACTTACCAAGCGTTATGGTTGAGCTTGATTTGGGTGGAAAGCGGCTGTGGGATGATCTTGCCGTACTCTCTGTTACATCAGAGTCTGCTATCCTGCTTGAAGACATACGCAAAAAAGTCGGAGACGATCCGGCAAAATGGCGTCCACTCTTCAACCAAGAGAGAAGACGGCGTAGTATGATGTAGGAAGTGTTCGTTGTCAGAATCACTCGTCGGGCATGGTGCTCGACGAGCTTATTTAGGAGAAAGTTGATGAAACGTATAAAACAGTTGTTCTTCGCATGCATGAGTGTCTCTCTGCTCGCCTTTGCCACTCCGTCGCATGCACAGTGGGCTGTGATTGATGTTGCAGCTATTGAGCAAGCAGTGCAAGAGTATACACAAATGCTCGAGCAGTACAAAGTCCTCATGGATCAGTACAATCAGGCAAAAAAGACGTATGAATCGATCTCTGGAATTCGCGATGTGGGCAGTTTGTTTACGGCGATGTCTGATAACTCACTTTACGAGGAATTGCCACCGGACGCACAAGTGCAGATAAATGGGATGAAAGGGCTCAGTAGTAAGTTTTCAAAACTTGCCTCGAAGATGAAGGGCGCAAGAGGAAGGTCCACACTACTTACTGATGCTTCGTTCAAAAACCCCAAAGACGGTGACATGTGGCGAGAAGCAGTCAATACGATAGCTTCTCAGGAAGCCTCAGGTGCTGTTATCTATGATGCGGCTGGACAAAGGATTCCAAAGATTCAGAAAATGACAGACGAAGCAGGAAAGCAGGCAGACCAACAAGGGATGCTTGCGATCATCGCTCGATTAAATGGAGAGTCCACAGCCCTTCATAATGAACAACTGAGGCTTATAGGGCTAGAGATGATGGCAAAGTCAAAAGATAACCAATTGAGATTAAGGCAATCCGACGCCCAATTTCTCATCGGCAAGGGTGGAATCACCGACGCTGTTTATCCTGAAGATGAATGAGGAAAACGTGGCATAGTATTGCATGTGCCGCCTTCTCTCTCAAAGCTCCCTCTCGCTATTCTTTGCGAGAGGGAATCCTAAATGATGTATTGAAAGGAGGTGGTTAATATGTCTACGCTTATCAGTAATTTTCTCACAACAGTTGATAAGGGTACTATCGGATTCCTGACGAGTGGAGCTTCCGCTGTAGCAAAAGCCGCATTCGTTCCTTTTGTCAATTTGACAGTATTCGCAACGACCTTGTGGCTTATACTCGTGGTATTTAATTACATCGAGGAGCCGTTTCGAGAAGGATTAAAGCGTATTACACGCATCGTAATCATATCTTCTCTTGCACTTGGTTCAGGCGTGTATGTCAAAGAGATAGCGAGTAAGGTGTACTCCCTCCCAGTAGCACTTTCTTCGCTCTTTGTGAAAGGAAGCGCGAAGGGACCAAATGTCTTGATCGACAATGCGCTCGAGGAGGGAAATAAAGTCGCAGTTGCATACAAAGATCAAGCATCAGGGTGGATGCCCGCAGACGCATTTGGCTGGTACCTTACGTATCTTCTTGCCCTCATCATTGTTGCAGTCATATGTTTCTATGCAGCAATAATGCTCATGGTCATGAAGCTTGCACTTGGATTGGCACTTGTACTTGGACCCGCCGCGATTCTCTGTTATGGATTTAAAGCATCGCGATTTCTCTTCGACGGTTGGGTGAAGCAATTGCTTATTCTGATTTTAAGTTACGTCTTAATAATTGCTGCAATCGCCCTCACTTATCGGCTATTTCAGGCACAATTAGCAAACGCGCTTGTTAATGCAAGCAATGGCTTCAGTTCATTTTTGGGAGTAGGTCTCACTGGATTAGCGAGTATCGTACTTATTTTCCAGGCACATATGATGGCACGTGGCATTGTAGGTGGATCAGGTTGGCAGATTGATACCCATGGAGGAATTGGAAATGCTTGGGCTAAGGGTACACAAGCCGCGCGGGGAGCATATCGTGCCGTGCGTGGGTCTGGACGTGGGTCTGGGAAAAAAGAGACTGTACCTCGTGGGGGCGAGCAACATAACCCGAAAAACCAGGATCAAAATGCACCGCGAAATACTCCCGAACCTCCGCCCCAGGCTCAGGCGGTAACGGACCATACTCACCATCATCATCACCACGAAAGTCCTGCTGATGGTAATTCGGAATAACGGACAGACTTGCACATTTTGAAAGAAGAGTTAGTATTGACTCGGCTAAGTTTATCTTTGCCGGGTCATTTTTTTTGTTCATTTTTATAGAAGGAGACCTTCATGAGGGTATTTCTCGTAGTTCTTTTGTGTGCACTGACAGGCACACTCGGTGGATGTGCAACAGGAGTAGCTATTTGTGCGGGTGCTTTCGTGCAATTAAATAAAGACATGAGACTGGCAACTGTCCAAACAAGTGTTACTCTACCACCCGCTCCTGTCGCGCCGCCTGTGAACACTGAATATGTTGCGCCAACTGCACATACTGTTCCACAACTTTCTCTCCTCTTGGACATGGATCCGTTTGCCGTGCCTAAACCAAAGGTAGTGGATACTCCTCCTCTGGAAAACACAGTCATTCATCAGAAAGGGATGCCTATGGCAGGATCAGTGGCGACTCATGAGACTCCTGAGAAGACACGGAAGGTGCTACTGTATTTTGGAAAGGCAAAAGAGCAGCAGGCTTGCCCTCAAGTCCGTTACGTAGCGCGCGATATGTCAGGTGATGCACCAACTCTCATGCAAAGTGCAATCGCTGAGCTCTTGAAGGGTCCAACTGATCAGGAAAAAGCAAAGGGATTTATTTCCCTTTTTCATCCAGATTCACTCTTCTGCGAAGTCCGCATCAAAAGGAATGGAGTTGTTCAGGTACGGTGTCCCGAGGACAAACTACAACCCTCGGAAGACTCTCCTTGCAAGCGCCAGCGGCTAAACTTGTCAATCACTTCCACCATCTTACAATTTGATGGGGTAAAAAAAGTTCAGATATATAGGGTAAAAAAGACTCCTGGCAATAGTTAAAAAAAGGAGGTTTGTACCTCTGATTTCAGTAAATGGGGAAAAGCTCCAAAACCTCTGAAACCACTTGCAATTTTTCTGTCAAGAGTTAGTATAGACTCGGCATAGTTTTTTAGCCGGGTCTTTTTGTACATTGACAAGGAGAAACAAATGAGCGAAATAGTAGAAGGTACAGCCTTTTCTGGAGATCGGAGTCTCGAAGAGATGTTTCAGGCAGGTCGAGGATATGATCTTGACCGTCAGAAGTGGCATGATGACAAGGTGCGCATATGGAAGACGGTCGCAATCTTTGCAAGCCTTCTGCTCGCACTTGCCATGTCTCTCGCAGTATTCCTTCCAAGGGTGACTGAGTATGTTCCATACATTGTGCGGGTCGATAATTCAACGGGTATCGTTGATACGGCGACTCGTGTGGTTGATGGAAAAACATCGTACGAGGAAGCAGTGAATAACTTTTTCATCGCAAAGTATATTCAGTGCTTTGAAAGCTATCATCGTGATACGTACAAGAAGCAGTATGAGGAGTGTGCATTGTATACTCCTAAAACCAATGTTAGTGGTTTACTTGCTCGTTTCAACTCCAAAGATGAAAAGAGCAGTTTCGCTCTCTATGGAGAGCATGGTAGCGCGCAAATAGGCTTCAAGTATTTTAAACCAACGAACGAGGACGGAAAGTATGAGGCGCACTTTACGCTTACTCAGAAAATAGGAGATGAGGTAAAAGTCAATCATTACGTCGCCTCAGTGAAGTTCACGTTTAATAGCGGTCTAATGAGGCAAAGTGAACGACTGGTCAACCCACTTGGTTTTCAGGTGCTCAGTTATCGACCGGACATGGAGAATGTGAAATGAATGTCAGCCCAATGAGAAGTATGCTCACTGTGATTTTTGTGTGTTGTCTGTTGGCGCAGCCTTTTGCTTATGCACTCGACGTGCCGGAGCCGGGCAAAACCGATTCACGCATCCGAACAGTCACATATGATCCGATGGATGTTGTCCGTGTTATTGGACATATCGGTTATACGACCACGATTTTTTTCGAACAAGGAGAAACGATCGAGTCAGTACCATCTGAGAGCGGCGAACCTATCTCACCAGTTATACTGGGGAATACCTATGCATGGTCCGTGTTGTCGATCGACAATACGCTCACGTTAAAACCAACGGTACAGAAAGGAGAAAGAGCAAGCACCAGTCTCATGGTGAAAACTACCAAACGTTTTTACACGTTTGAGCTAATCACTGGAGAACACGAAGGAGTAACCACTCATCCAAACCCGCCAGGCATGATGCTTCAAATCAGATTTTCATATCCGAAAGAAGCAACGACGGTGGTCCCTAGTGAGGTCGCGTTTCCGAAAAATTATCTCTATAGTGCGAAAGGTAATACTGAAAACCTTCCGTATGAAGTATGGGATGATGGACTACAGACACGCATGCGCTTCTATCAGCAACAAGGAGTCCCTGCACCATTCATTGTAGGCAGTGACGGCAAAGAAGCGATGACTGCGTATCATATGGAGTCTAACAAGACATTGGTCATCCATGGTGTGTACAAGCAGATTCTTCTGCGCCATGGAGATCAGAGGGTTTGTATTTTCCGTGAAACTCCACTTGATGAGACCGTTCCAACCAGTTCGGGTACAACTTCACCAGACACCATTCGAGAAAGGAGAAAGTGATGACACAAGCAATGGAACCAGAAGGAAGAAGCCTGTCCGAAGATCCTTTACATGGTGTTCCCGATAAAGATCGCGGACCGCTTCCTCCACGCGCAGTCAATCGTCGACTCGGAATCGTGGTAGTGTTACTTGCGATAGCGCTGGGTATTATGTGGGGCGTCAATTCGTATTTTGGAGAGATATCAGGTAAGAAAGGTGAACAAGATAAGCTTGCAGAACAAAGAGTCACCACTGTCGTGCCTGCGTTTCAAGAGCCACCCACTCCACCTCCAAAGCCGACGGCGGTAATTGAGGTTAAGGAGTCACCGATACCTGTGGTACCAGCTTTAAAGGAAGCACCACAGGCAAAAGTGATAACACCAAAACCACCACCACCGGACCCCGATGCACACGCACGTCGTCCACAAATGCTTGCTCCAAGCATGAGAGAGTTTGGTGGGGTTGGTGGAACAGGAGGAGGTGACACGCAGAATCCAGCAGGAAGAAATGATATGCGCCCAGCCAATCCCTTTGCAGCAAAAATTGTCCCAACCGTAACGCTTTCTTCAGTGGCAAAAGCAATTAAACATCCTTCGTTTACCCTCACAAAGGGAACAACGCTTGGTGTTTGTAATTTACTTACTGCAATTGATACTGAGCAACAGGGTATGGTGACATGTACGCTGAACAAGGATGTGTTAAGTACCGACGGCAAAGTCGTATTATTCCATGCTGGCTCTTTGGTAGTAGGTGAATACCAAAACGGACTTGAAATCGGCCAACAGCGCATCTTTGTGGTGTGGGGTAAGGTTGAAGACAAGCTCACCCATATCGTGGCTGATATCGCTTCTCCCGCAACAGATCCACTTGGGAGAGCGGGAGTCGGTGGTCACATCAACAGCAAGTTCTGGACAAGGTTTGGTGCTGCGATGCTCTTCTCAATTGTCGATAGTATCAGTGTGAGTATCGGCAATAAGGGCGGTGGATCAGGTGGGACAACCGTAAATGCGTTCACCACAAACTCTGCAAGCGCTGCAAGGACAGAAGTGAAGAGTTTGATAAATATCTATAGAGATGTCCGCCCAACCCTCCAAACTTCTCAAGGCTCAAGTGTAAGTATCCTGCTTGCGCGTGATGTTGATTTTTCCGCAGTATATAAAACAAGACGGAAGGAATAATATGGACGAACCAAGTGTACTGTCCTCAATGTGTAGCCCTATTCAGGATATCCTTGATCGGGTGGATGTTACAGAAGTTTGCCTTAATCGTCCCAAAGAGGTGTTTGTCGAGACAGATAGGGGTTGGGAGCAATTTGCTGTTCCTGCACTCACGTATGATTGGGCGCTCGCGTTTTCAAAAGCTGTCGGGTCGCACAATGATCGCAGTATTGGTGATGATAAAACGCGTCTTTCTGCTCAGTTGCTTGGGGGTGAAAGGATATTTATCATTCAACCTGCCAACTGTGAGGCAGGAACCATCGCTATCACAATACGTAAGCCCTCACATGTAAGAAAGAGCCACAAAGAGCTCGCACAAGGCGGACTTTATCGTAGAGTGAAGCCGTCAACAGAAGAACTCCAGGACTTTGAAGTTGAGTTACTCGAACTTCATCGTCTTGGCAAGTATCAGCAGTTTATGGAAAAAGCAGTTTTGCTTGAACGCAATATTGTTGCAAGTGGTGCAACAGGTTCAGGTAAGACTACCGCTGTGAATGCCTGGATCGAATTCATTCCTGACAATAAGCGAATTATCTCGATCGAAGATGTACGCGAGATACAGCTGCCATTTCATGCCAATCATGTGCACTTGGTGTATGAAAGCGACGGAAGTAAGTCCGGTTCAGTCACCGCAAAAGAACTTCTTCGAAATACGCTGCGTATGCGTCCTGATCGGATTCTTATCGCAGAATTACGTGGAGGAGAAACGTACGACTATCTCGTGAATGCCAGTTCAGGGCATCCTGGTACAATGACAACCATTCATGCTGAAAGTACTCATCACGCGTTCGAAATGATGGTGATGCGCATCAAAGAAAGTGAAGAAGGAAAAGGAATCTCTCGTGCAGATATTCTTTCAATTCTGTATAGCACTGTAGATGTGATATGTCAGTTCACTACGGTGAGTAGTACAAACGGAAAAGAAAGAGGCATTAGTGAGATATACTATGACCCAATCCGTAAACGCGGAATACTGAATCGTCAAAATGTTCTTTTGTCAGAGCCGCAACATGCGACATGAGTCACTTCAATGGACAAATGTCCGGTCGCCTTGAATTTCAGGGCGACTTTTTTATATATAGATAATCACATGCACAGGGACTCAGGGGAGAATTCTTTTCATACGCATAGGTGCAGTAGCTTGGAAGCAACCATTCAGGTAGCATCAACACATATGGCGTATACAAAGAATCCGTAGAGGCCCAAGGTTAGCCGTGAGGCCAGACGCATGGTGGCACAAGGACAACACGGTAAGTCACACAGTAATAAGTGCCACAGTCCGTTATGCAGTGAGGACAAGCACGATCTCAAAATGGGCCAAGAAAGCAAAGGTGTATGGGTACGAGCCCATTTCAACCAAATCATCGAGACCGAAGTTACAACCCTACCAACTCTCCAACTTTCTCAGAATTTTTGCTCATTCTTTTTATATAAATCGCCCCTCTCAAAAGAGGGGCGATTGGTTCGATGTCTTCAACTTGTGGCTTTTGCGGCTCCGGCTCCTCCTGCTTCTGCGCTGCCAAGAGCGGCACCACCTGTACGCCCGAGTCGTTCGAGTACGCCCGGATTCTTCATCAGCGAGTCGAGCATGCTGCCCTGGAAAATGACGCTTCCGGGGCTGCCGCCGATGCGTTCCGCGGCGATGAGTTGCCGCAATACGAACATGTCGACACCGTACTTCTGAGAAGCCTGCTCAAGTCCGTCCGACATGATGTTCTCGGCGGTGGTGTTGGCGTCGGCGATGGCTTCTCGTGCGACCGCCTCGGCAATTTCGGTATCGGTGATTTCGATGTTGATGATTTCGACCTTGTCGATGACCACCCCCCAGTTCGCGACATTGGCGACAAGGGTCTTGGTCACGTCCCCGGAGAATTTTTCACGGTCGTTCTGAATATCGCGGAACGGTTCGCTGCCGATGACCGTCACTGCCGCCGCTTCCGCACGTTGCTTGACCGCAGTTCTGCCATTTTTCACGTTGAGCACGAAGTCGCGGACACGCGCCGCGTCGACTCTCCAGGTGATGATTGCTTTTACCTTGAGCGGGATGTTGTTCTTGGTGCGTGCACCTTCGATGACGAGTTCATCGACCCATGACTGCACCGACTCATCGCGCAGGCTCTGGAAGATGATCGGGGGGACCCAGATGATTCCAGGACCCGCAGTCCATGCATACCAACCAAAGAACATCACGGGGCGACGTTGCCACTGGTTTACAGATCCAAACCCCATGGCAATATACGTAAGTAGAATGAGACCTACTATGACGTAGGTACTATTGATCAAAAGATTCTCAGGCATGATGTTTTCCTTTCGGTAGACTTGCTATGCTTGCCAATATGGCTGAAATGTATCAAGAACTGATGTGGAGAAGTGTCCACTTCACCGCTTGTATGCTACCACCATGAGTGATGAGGCACAAGTGCTATGAAACTTAAATAAAAACAGCCATTAAGTACTTATCAAGACTTACTATTGCGTTACAGCAACCAAGCGTTTGCGCTACTTTTGTTTGTATTAATGTAGAGGCGCCATGCCTTAGTCTAAAGCGCAATCGTAGACTCAAAATGGGTTTTGTACACGGTACTCGGAACGTCCCCAGAGCACTTTGTGTAGAATTTAGAGCCCAGCAGTTCAGAGTAATTAGACAGCTTCCGAACAGTGATCTTTCGGGTACCTGGAGTTACTGAGTAAATCATGAGAATTTTTTATACCGAAAATAATACTTGTGTTTCGCAAGGAGATTTTTTATAGCACGATCGTCACCATCCTTAATTCCTCGAAAGAATATTTTTGTGTTATGGAGGGGTGAGTGGTTATTCTTGTGATGATGTGTCGCATCCGCATCAGTGATAAATGTACATCGATACTGCTTGCCAAGTATTTTGTGAGACAGGTATTTTGTTTTTGGTATATGTGATTGCTTCGTAATAATAAGTAAGCGACGAAATTTTTGTGGTCTGAGCACAGACAACTTCATGAAATAAAAATTACCCATGGTATTTAATGAACGTTCTTCGAGGTAGATATCTTTTCGCGAGACTCCAAGCTCACGTGCGTAGTTTGCCATTGACCTTGCTTCAGTTACACCGGGTTTTTCTTCGAGTCCACCCCAATATCGTCCTGAAAAAATAATCCTCTGTGAGGCACCATCTGTGTAGTACTTCACGGCAGTTTCAACCCGCTTTGCAAAATCATGTTTATGAGTACTTACTCCCAGTACCACAATAGCGTCATATGTTTTCATGTATGAATGATAACTGTAACGACAGTGTTTTCAAAGAGAAGGCCACCGTGTGTCACGGTAGCCTTCTGCTACTTATTGTTCCATAGCCTTATCCGCAGAACAAATACTTTGTACAAAAAGTAGCCGATCGTCTGTACTAAGCTGAACCTCCCTCTTCGTGGATCGTTATAGATGACAGGGAAGTCATGGATGCGGTACCCCGACCTTTCTGCACGGATGAGTAGAAGAGTATCATAAAAGTAACCCTTCTCAGTAATCCCGCTTGCAATGGTGTCACGTACTTTTCGTGAAATTCCCTTGCACCCTGCTTGCGCATCGGTAAAGTTGACCTGGAAGACGATTTTCAAGAGAAGGTTGTAATTTATCGTGAGGAATTTCCGCACCCAGTGTCTCTGTACCTGCGATCGTGGCAATGTTCGTGAACCGACCACAATGTCAGCACCGTTTTGTATAAGAGAGATCATTGTGGTGATTGATGATACGCCATGTGCAAGATCGGCATCGACATAACAGTAGCAGTCATAGTCTCCCTCCAACCATCCAGAGTAGAGTGCATGCCCTTTCCCAGGTGCGTCGACTTGTATTACTCGCACATCAGAGTATTTTTCTGCAATACTCTTGGCCACCTTTCGTGTGCCGTCTGTCGAACCATTCTCGACGACGAGTATGTCGATGTGTTTATCCTCAAACGTGGAAGTATGTACATGGGTGCGGATTTTTTCTATGGTCGATTGAAGGAAGAGCTTTTCGTTGTGTGCGGGTACCACCAGTAGTGTGTTCATTCCCTGCTCCTTACACGTGATGTTCTATCAAGTAAACTACAATAGTATATTCTACATGTCAAGTCTGTTGGTTTACATGCCTTAGGAGCTGAAAGGCAATCCGAAAGCACCGCGCAGAGTGCTATAGAAAGCAATGTATGCTTCATAGGATTCTCTTGAGAGGGGGCTGGCGTCACTTTAGGTGGATTTCTCAGCGGGACACGTCCAGCACTGTGTTCTCGTTCGGAGCACCTGAAGTGCACTAGAATCTGAGGCCTTCATCAAGTCTTGGGACATTCAGGTGATTCATCTCAGATAATATCAGGGAAATCATTTTGCAAGGTGCTTGGCGCATCTTTGCAGTTGGCACTTGCTCAGTTACTATGGTGTGATGCTTCATTCAGCCTTTGTTTGTGTTGACACTGAGACCACGGGACTATCTCCTTTGCGTGATCGTATTATTGAGATTGGGATTTTGCGGGTCGAGGGCGGGGAGGTGACGGATCGTTTCCAGACACTCCTCCAGCCTGACGTGATGCTTCCTGCGATCATCACCGAGATCACCGGCATTACTGATGATGACCTCACGCTTGCGCCGCACTTCGAGGATGTTGCCGAGGAAATAGCAAGATTGCTCGACGGTGCGCTATTTGTCGCGCACAATGCCGAGTTTGATTACAGTTTTCTCACAAATGAATTCACTCGCGTCGGCACCATACTTGCGCTCTCGCGCCTCTGTACAGTGCGGCTATCACGCATGCTCTATCCAGAGCACCGGCGGCACGATCTCTCGTCGATTATCGAACGCTACAACTTCCCGATAGAAAACCGTCATCGTGCATTTGATGATGCACTTATCGTCTGGCAGCTCTTAGAGCGGATGAAGTCCGACTTGCCCCTTGAGGATATTGGGCGCGCGATTGCTCGGGTGCGGGTCACGTAGGCTATTTGATATTGATAAATGGAGTTGCCCCTCCCGTTACCTGTGGGAGCTTACCGTCCCACTTTTCAATAGCGCGAAGTTGAATGATCTGAGGGTTCGTATTGATTGCTTCGGCCTCAATCTGAAGCGCAGATGCCTTACCCTTTGCTTCTGCGACTGCCTGTTCTGCCTCATATTTCACTTGGTCGAGCTTGTTCTTTGCCGCAAGTGCATTTTGTTCCGCAGTCACTTTTGCCTCGATTGCATTATTGAATGAAGTTGAGAAATCAAAGTTGATAATCGAGAGCTGTTCGACTTTGATACCGGTCCCTCCGAGTTTCTCAGACAGATGAGCTTTGATCTCGTCGCGTACCTCTTCGCGTTTTGTGATCAGTTCCTCTGCGGTGAACTTTGCGGTGGTGGCCTTCACTGCTTCTTGAATCGACGGATCGATAATACGTGCTTTGTAGTCGATGCCAATGTTCTGATAGAGCGACACGGCGAGGTTTGGGTCAATACTATAGTTGAGCGCGATGCGAGAGGTGACGGTCTGTAGGTCTTTTGATGCGGCCTGTGCGTCTGCCTCCTCTTTCTGCTGCTTGATGTCGATGATGACAACCCGCTCCACAAATGGGAGAACGAAGTACAGTCCCTCGCCAAACACTTTGCCGGTTAATGCGTTGAAGCGTAATTTGATTCCACGCTCTCCTGCACCGACGGTCCCGAATGATGAAAGAAGAATAATGACGATAATAAAGAGAAATATGAAACTGCCGAGTTTTTTGATTTTACTCTGTTGCTCGGGATTGATGGTGTAGGTCGCCATGTGGTGAGATTATGGATATGTCGGAATTATGAGCAAAAAGAGAAGGAGTGGCAAGGGGAAGCGTGGGGGAGAAAGTGTGCTATGCAATGTGGGAAGGATTTGATCAGCACACAAAAAGATGCGCCACTCGATGTTGTCGAAACCATGGTCGCGGGCTATTTTCGCAAGGGATTCGTTATCAGAGGGTCGGAGGGGTCGATAGGGGGGATTGTGACATAAAAAGAGCCTCACGAGATATTGAGTCTGTGTGACTCTTCTCATGAGACTCTGGAAGCTGGCGTTTCAGGTTGTTAATTTCAGTCCCTTTACACATGAGGGATCAAGTGTACTGGCGTTTGGCGGGAAGAACACGACGATTTCTCCGACGATTGGTGACTCCAATGCAATTCGTCCTTCTCCGATATCAGAAGCCGAGTAGATCACCGTGCTGGCTGAGTATAGGAGAGTGGGATTGTTGACCCAGCCATCTCTCTCACGCTTGGCAAGCCATCTGAGCCTCACCACGACATCGACGCCTTCGACGGTTGCAGTTTCAATTTCTCCACGATAAAAGTATTCCTCTCCCTCGTTCCGGATCTCGAGCTGACCTCGAGTAAAACGCGAGAGTATCTCTGTGTTCAATTTCATACGGAACTCCTTGATAGGTTTGCGATGCTACACTAAAACTCTACAGTATGTATTCTATTACACAAGTTTCTTACTTGATGATGTATTCCTCCACCGGCACGCCGCCTACCAAGTGCTCTATGATGATGCGCTCAAGGATAGAAGTGGAACACGCTCGGTACCATACACCATCGGGGTAGACGACCGCAATAGGGCCATCCTGGCACATGCGCAGACAGTTGGCTTTAGTCCTGTAGATCTTGCCGTTCTGCGAGAGGTTGAGCTCGGCGAGGCGCTTCTTCAAGTATTCCCATGAGGCAAGTCCGGTCTCGCGTGAGCAGCATTTCGGGAGGGTCTGGTCTGCGCAGAGGAAGATGTGGCGCTCGATGCTATGGATGCCGAGGTCGCGGGCTATTTTTTCGAGGGATTCTTGTTGGAAGTCTTCCATAGTGGTCGAGATAGAAAGATATTAAGAATTATATTTTTCGAACGTGTCTTCGGTCATTTAGGTATTTTATCACAAGTTGTAGTGCGGGGGAGGTCACGAATAATTTCTCGCCGTCGCTTGAAATTTTCTCGACCCCGGCTCGTCGTTTCGCTTGCTAGCGAAACATGACTCCGCTTTTCGCCCCCGCACGGAAGTGATGCAGATCACTTCCTCATCTCCACTTGTAAAAACAAAAGCGCCCTAAAAGGCGCTAATGTTTTTACAAGTGGAGATGGCGGGGGCGAACCCGCGTCCAGAGAGGTGTTGGAGAGTGATCTACATGCGTAGGTCGTTTCTGTTTGTTCGGTGCGTACGGTGTGAAACGGTCAAAATCCGTACACTACCTATCCTTAAGTTTCGCCCGCATAGTAAGGAGACCTATACGAACTATCCCGATAATATGACATGTCCTTCCGCCCATCGGGAGTCATCGGGGGACACGTCGCTACTTAAGCGTATGCGAATGCAAAATCCTTTGCTCCGAAATACGGAGAAGCGATCTTAGCGGTGCTTTTGTTGGCACTTTCAGGTTGATCGCGAGATTTACGAGCTTACAATCATGCTCGGCACGCACACAATCCAAACACTCTCTCTGTCGAAACATTTCATCCCCATATAAAAAGATTGTTTCGGAACACGAGAGTGAACTCGGCGTTCCGAATGAATCTTTTTATGTGAGAGCTGTTCGAATTTATCAATGAGCTCTTATGACTGCAGTCTGTCGCGCAGGTGTCTCACTTCGCCTTTGACTGCCCGCGCTATCTCACGCAGTGACTCGCGCTTTTTGATGGTATCGCGTTTGTCGCCTTTCTTTTTACCACGGGCGATTGCGAGTTTCAATTTGATTACCCTACCTTTATTATACATCGAAAGTGGCACAAGTGTCAAACCACTCTTTTCCTCAGCTTTCTCAAGTTCCAGTAATTCCTTCTTTTTGAGAAGCAGCCTGCGGTTCCTTAGTGGTTCGTAGCTTTTAGAGGTATTTGAAGGTTGAAAAGCAGGAATCTCAGCGCCAATCAAGAATGCCTCGCCACCACGAACAGTAATATGTGCGCCTTCAAGCTTGCCGCGGTGTGCACGCAGGGATTTCACCTCAGTACCAAAAAGCTGCACTCCCGCTTCGAATTGTTCGAGGAGCTCGTAGTCGTAGCCGACTCGTTTGTGTTCTATCAGATTAGCCATAGATAGTGCTTCATAATGAGCGTCTGCTTGTTCTTCCCGATTTGGGTTTGGAAGCAGTATAGCTCATACAGCTTCTCAAACACCGCATCGGTCCAGAACTGCGCATTCATCTCAATCTGAAGCACTATCCCATACTACTACGGCTAGCGAGGAAGAAAAGCAAGCTTGCTTGTTTTTCAGCCGAGTGACGCCCTAGCAAGCTTCGTTTACATTTTTTAGGGTTTTAATACAGGGGAACATGAAATGCGAATGACTTTTTCGCGTTTACCCACTTTCTTGTATAATGTCCCTACTATGGATCCCGTTAGAGATACGCAATCTTGAGTCTTGGCGGTCATACCATATGTGATTACGTATAGAATTTGCATGATGTTCTCCAGTAGCAGGCGGAAGTACTCGTACTTCCTAATCTCTAACGGGATGGACCCCGTTCGAGGTGATACTTTCGGCGGGTTTCTGTATAATCACAAAGCAGATACAAGAAGCAGAAGGCGTAAGGTCTACATAATATGGAAGCGCCCTCTCGAAGCATATTATTTGATTTATATTTAGTAATTTTAAACGATAGGTGCGTTATTGTTCCAAGGGGAATGAGGCGCTTCCTATCTCTAACGGGATGGAAATACCACAATTTCGCGGAAAAAAAGACGAGAATGATAAGAAGGTAAAAGGGGAGGGTCCCACTGCTCCTTCGTTTTTCTCAAATATTCTCACCATCCTTCTCGTGTTCCTGCTACTCGTTTCTGCATACGGCTATTTCGCCGAAAAGAAATCCAAGATAGAAGTTATCTCGCTCTCGTTGCTCGCGACCGACATCCGCGCACAATACGTGAAAGAAGTCGACGTTGAAGGTACTGATCTGAAGATTATTTATACCGACGACACAAAAAAAGAGTCAAAGAAGGAACTCGAGTCATCACTCACCGATACACTCAAGAATTATGGCGTCTCTCCCGAAGAGCTCGGTATGATCAAGATAGAAGTGAAGGAACCGGCGGGTTTCGGTTATTGGCTCTACACGTTTGCACCGCTCATCATTCCATTCCTGTTCCTTGTGGTACTTGTCTGGTTCCTCTCGCGCCAAGTGCGCCAGTCGGGGGGCATGCAGGCATTTTCATTTGGACAGTCCAAAGCGCGTGTCATCTATCCTGACGACACCGCACAGCGCGTCACCTTCAAGGATGTCGCAGGAGTGAAGGAGGCAAAAGAAGAGCTGCAGGAAATCGTGCAGTTCTTAAAGCATCCGCAGAAATTCCTCGATGTCGGGGCGCAGATACCGAAAGGTGTGATGTTGATGGGCGGCCCGGGTACAGGCAAGACTCTGCTTGCGCGCGCCGTTGCGGGTGAGGCGGGAGTTCCGTTCTTCCATCTCTCCGGCTCCGAGTTCGTCGAGATGTTCGTTGGTGTCGGCGCATCGCGTGTGCGCGATCTCTTCCGCATGGTCAAAAAAGAATCGCCCGCCATCATCTTCATCGATGAGATAGACGCAGTCGGACGTGTGCGCGGCAATGGAGTCGGTGGCGGCAACGATGAGCGCGAGCAGACGCTGAATCAGATATTAGTCGAAATGGACGGCTTCGAACCGAATGAAAAGGTGATAGTGATGGCCGCGACCAACCGCCCCGACGTGCTCGACCCCGCACTCTTGCGCCCTGGTCGCTTCGACAGGCGTGTCGTCCTCGATCTTCCTGATCTCGCAGACCGTGAACAGATACTCAATATTCATGCGCGCAAGAAGCCGCTCGGTGAAGATGTAAATCTGCATGTCATTGCAGAGCGCACCCCGGGATTCTCCGGCGCTGATCTCTACTCACTCATGAACGAAGGCGCTATTCTCGCTGCTCGCGAGAACAGAAAGAAAGTCGCGCAGTTTGACCTCATCCGCTCGATAGAGAAGGTGATGATCGGACCTGAGCGCAAGTCTCGCCTCCTCTCACCCGACGAGAAGAATATCACCGCATATCACGAAGGAGGTCATGCACTGGTTGCATCACTTCTGCCATTCTCTGACCCGGTACACAAGATAAGTGTTATTTCACGCGGACACGCAGCGGGGTATACTCTCAAGCTTCCAATAGAAGAGCGTCAATTCCATACCCGCAAAGAATTTCTTGACGATATTGCCGTCGCCTTAGGTGGATACGTTGCAGAGCTCATGATGTTTGACGATCTCACGACCGGACCATCCAACGATCTACAGGTTGCGACTTCGCTCGCGCATGATATGGTCGCGAAGTACGGCATGTCTTCGACTCTTGGGCCTATTGCATTTGAAGCTTCTGGCGGCATACTGATGGGTCGTGGTGGAATGATTGAGCGTGAATATTCGCAAGACGTTGCAATGCGCATCGACAAAGAGGTTGAACTTATCATGAATGCTCAGCTAGAGCGTTCGCGTGTTCTGCTTGAGCGCCACAAGCCGGTACTCGACGCTATTGCGCTTGAGCTTATGCGTGCAGAGACTATTGAACGCGAGGCATTCGAGAAACTGCTCACTCTCCATGGCATCAAGCCGAAAACAAAGATGGGTGAAGAGGTATATATAGCTCCTCCGGCAAAGATTGCCGAACGGATGAAAGAAGACAGGAAAGAGGAGAAGATGGAAGAGGAGAAGGCAGCCGAAGCTGAACCCAAGGTCATCGTCACCTCCGATGTGGTGGTCAGCGACACTGGCGAGCCCGCTCCCAGCGACAATCAAAAAGGTAATCGTAAGAAGGATCAAAAGCGGCAGGAAGGTAAATAGTCCGATACAAAAGCCCCAGTCGAGGGGCTTTTAGTTATCCACAGAAAAGACTTGCGGAGAATTACGGCAGGTGATATATTAACCATGTTCCACTGCTTGCAGTCGAACACAACTGGGACTCTTCGGAGCCCCTTTATTTTTGTCTACTTTTTACATTGTTTTTGTATTGATTTTTGGACTGAGAGTTTTTGTATTTGTATCTAAACCCATAGTGTATTACTGTATGCATAACCTACATGTCGGAAATTTGAACCTGTAGCTGTTTTCGGTAGATTTAAGATTAAGATAAAGATATGCGCCTGTAGCTCAGTTGGTAGAGCGGTCGTCTTATACACGATTGGTCCCTGGTTCGAGTCCAGGCAGGCGCACAAACTTTTGAAGTCCTTCTTATAGTGTCAGATAAATCTCAGGTAAATAAAGAAGCCGCCTCAGGGGGCGGCTTCGGGTGTGACGACGCGGAGTTCGTCGATGAGTCTGCGCTCAAGCGCTTCCTCTCCAGACATGAGCCTGTCTTGGCGCAGGAGGTCGTGCGCCTCTTTTTTGGTCATGCTGGACTTCTTGATTATCTGGGCGATGAGTCTGCGCTGTAATGCAGTTGCTCGCTCCTTGTTCGCCCGCATCACCTCTTCGTCGAAGTAGATGAGGAAACTGACACGCCAACTGCCGTAGTGGTAGTGGAGGGTAGCTCCCACGTCCATCATGCGATAGTGGCATGCCTGCAAGATGACCGCGGCCATCGAGGCTGCTTCCTTGGTTACTTGTCCCTTAATGCGGATTGGTGACGCTTCGATGAGTTCGATGATCCTGAAGCCTTCGTCGATACTTCCGCCTTTGCAGTTGATCAGGAGCTCAAGCTCCACACACTTTTTTTCGGCAGAACAAATGGCTTTTTCAAGAAGCTTGACGGCCACATGGTCTATTTGCCGCAACACAAACTGCTGTGACGACATGAGAGACTCCTTTCATTAGACTGGTTGCAAAAAATAAGAACTCTAGTATAATACTATATTATACTTATTACCTAAATTCACCCACCTATTAGGATACTCGTATTAGTAATAATACCCGCTTCGAGTGCAACCTCAAGTGCACTCCGAAACCCGAGGATCTTCCTGG
>JAYTWK010000055.1:0-76670 GCA_043743715.1 bacterium | reverse complement strand
ATTGTCCCCGCCGTTAGTCCTAAACTACGCACTTCAGTGCGAGCCTTTCAGGTGTGGCGGCGGTATTTGCATAATAGTGATCGGGTACAGTGCCTGGAGTACTAGTAATATCACCGAGGAACTAGTACAGAAGTATCTTGAACACCACCGTCATCCCTCAAATCAAGACACCGGAACAATGATTCTCGAATAGTATGGAGACTGGGAATTTCATTCCCCGCATTCCAACCACTCTGCACTTTCAGTGCAGAGTGGTTGAGTTCTGGAATTACGTGTCACTCATCATGCGGTACTATTTTTACGTGCTACTGACTCGGCAGCACGAATATACAAATCATCAAGCATAGTCTTGTAGATATTTTCCCAGAAGAACTGCTCAAGATGCTTGCGCACTTTCTCAGGTGATGGAACTGAGGGGTTTTCCAACGCCGCCTTAATCTTCTTGGCAATATCTTCAGGGTTGTGAGGGTCAAAATATGTCACCAGGTCAGCTCCGACTTCATGAAAGACTGGCACGTCAGAAATGACCGCAGGTACTCCGAGCGCGAGCGCTTCGATCGTCGGTATACCAAAACCCTCATAAGTAGAAGGATATGCAAAGACACGGCTTTTGCGGTACATATTCCACAGCGCCTTATCGTCTATTGATTTGCTGAATACGACATTCGTAAGTCCAAGTTCCGCGCAAAGGTTCTTGAGCGACAGTTCGAGACCGTTGTCTCTGCCGATGAAGAACACTCGCAACTTCTTGTCTATCAGCGCTATTGCATGTATCAGCGCTTCATGATTCTTGCGTTTTTCATAGTGACCGACATAAATAATATCGTATTCCTTCGCAGGAGCCGGTTCACTTGCGATATCGAGCACGCGTTCGTCGATACCGAAGAAACTTTTTATCACGCGCTTGGGGTCGTATCCGACGTATTTATGCAGTTCATCAATAGAGAAATCGCTGCAGGTGAGCATATACTCAGAGCGCGCCCATTGATTCTTGAGATACTGTGAGAATGCCATGCGGTAAAGGAATCCCTTACTATCTCCGGTGAAGTAGCGGAAATCATACGCCACCTGGATGTGCACATGACGCCTCAGTGCTTCAAAGGGAATGGGAACAGATTCAAGCACAACAATCGAAGGCGGCAGCGTATTGAGAATCTTGCCTATCTCGCTGGCGGTGGCGAATTTACTCATATGATTGAATTCATATGTCACTTCGATGAGCTTCCCGTCCCATCCCTTGGGGGCCTTGCCCTTGGTAACAATAAGTGTGAAATCATCCCCGAGGTCGCGTTTGAAGCGCTCCACTAATTCGCCAAATCTGCGATTGCCGCCCGAGTGAACCTCAGGGTCATAATATGGGGAAATGTAAACGACGGGCATTTTTATTTTTTCCATGGTTTCATTATGGATATCACTCTCTAAAAAAGCAAGGTAGCAATATGCCGAATATTTGCCTATAGCTGCGGGTATATACTGGCATCGAGTGCAACCTACATGGTAGCATGCGGGTTATCACCGTTATCATTCTCGCATGATGAAAACACACAAAAAATCTGAATTTACCGATACGGTCGTCGTGCTCGGCCTTGGATACGTGGGGCTTACGCTCGGAACGGTTTTTGCCGAAGAGGGTGCGCGTGTCATAGGGGTAGATATCAACGAAACGGTTATCGATATGCTCTCAAATGGCATACCGCATTTCTATGAACCGGGCCTCGAAGAGAAACTACTTGCATGCACTGATCGTCTCGAGTTTCGCACCTCCATTCCGGAAGGAGTTTCTTCTGCTACCTATGTCATCTCGGTCGGAAGCAATATTACTCCTCAAGGTAAACCGGACTATTCTCATATCGAGAGCGCATCACAACATATCGGTAAAGTACTCAAGCAGGGGGACCTGGTCATACTCCGTTCGACCGTTCCTATCGGCACGACGAGAGACAGAGTCGTTCCCATACTTGAGCAGCTTTCAGGACTCAAGGTGGGTGATAGTTTTTCCGTTGCATTTGCGCCGGAGCGGACAATCGAAGGCAAGGCGCTCGAAGAATTACGCACACTCCCGCAGATGATTGGCGGATATTCTCCCGCATGTCGACAGAAGGCTGAACAGTTCTTTTCCCGTATCTCGCAACATATTGTACTCCTCGATACGCTTGAAGAAGCGGAGCTTGCGAAGCTGATATCGAATGCATACCGCGACCTCTCATTTGCGTTCGCGAACTCCATTGCACTCATTGCATCCGAACATAACATCAATATTAGTACGGTCATCAGTGCCGCCAACGACGGTTACAAGCGCAACAACATCCCCCTCCCGTCTCCCGGAGTGGGCGGATACTGTCTCTCAAAAGATCCGCAACTCCTGGCCTACGGAGCAAAGGCACACACACAAGCAGGGGATCTGTTCCGTGCCGGACGAGTAGTCAACGACCTGATGCCCTCACATGTCGCAGATATCGTTGATGCCATGCATCGCAAATCGGGAAATGCCGACAAGCCGCACATTGTAGTAGCGGGTCTCGCATTCAAGGGGAGGCCGGCGACCTCAGATGTCCGCAGTTCGCCATCACATGATGTCATAGAGCTTTTGCAGTCACGCGGCTACGAGAGTATCAGTGGATATGATCCGCATGTTGCTCCGGATGTATTCGACGAGTGGAAGATTGGCAGGATAGAGGAACTCCATGAGGTTCCCGAAAACGGAGATATCGTCATTCTGATGCACCGCAATGCGCGTTACGAAAACATCGACCTCGCATTATCCTGGAAAGGGAAGCCGGATAAGGCGCTCATCGACCCGTGGGGTATGTATAATTACCGTCGTGAGATGATCGAAGGAGAAGGTATCGCGTATGCAAATCTTGGGTATTCTTCCATTTTCAAAACAACATGAACCCGCAAAAGAAAACAATACTCATCACTGGCGGTACCGGCTATGTAGGAAGCCGTGTCGCGCTTGCTCTTAAGAAGAGAGGCTACCCAGTCATTGTCGTTGATATCGTAAGTCCTGAAGAGCGCGGAATGTCGTTCCCGCCGGGTCTGGAATTTCGATGCCATGACCTGCGCATTCCTAAAGAGGCAGAGATCGCACTCGGGGGTGCCGACACCGTCCTGCATTTGGCAGCAGATATTGGCCCGCTCAATTACATGCATGAACATCAGGCAGACATCATTACCAATAACTCACTCATCGATTCTGCGGTCTATCCGGCAATGGTCAAAAATGGAATCGGTTCGGTCATATATTCTTCAAGTTCAGGAGTATTCCAGCACCCGCCAAAATTTCCATACACCGAAAAAGATATCCCCGATATCAAACCTCCCACCAATGTATATTTTTTCTCAAAACTCGTTGGCGAATATTTCTGTAGTTCATTTGCGGTGCAATACGGACTTCCGTTCACCATCATTCGTTATCACAATATCTACGGACCTGGTGAGGATTCCAAGGGATCGTCACCCGGCGACATTCACGTGATTCCCGCACTGCTGGAAAAAGTATTCAGCGGGCAATATCCACTTGAATTTCTCGGTGACCCCGAAGCGACCCGAGCATTCGTCTATGTCGATGATGCGGTCGAGGCAACTGTCGAGATAGTCATCCGCTCTGCCGAGGGTGATGAAAGTGTACTCAATGAAGACTTTAATATTGGCAACGCAACACACCACTCCATCCTTGAGCTGGGCGAGTTGATCTGGGAACACTTCGGTGATGATCGTGAGTTCTCGCATACGGTGATCGAAACTTCTGCCAACACCTCACTCCGGCGTGAGGTTGATATCACAAAGATTACAGCGCTCATCGGTTGGACCCCAAAGACCACACTTGAGAATGGACTGGGTCCAACGGCAGAGTGGATCAAGGGACGAAGGACTGGTAAATAATATCCTCGGTACTGTGATTTAGTGCCCATTGCGCGTACTCATATAGAGCTCGTATGCCGCCTTCACCACCGGCCGCACTTCCTGTGAGCCGTCGTAGCGCATGAAGCCGCGCTCGGATTCATATTCGCGTTCATCCAGTTTCATATTTGCAATAGTTGCCTCGTCAACAACGACGTAGTGAAGAAAGATAATATCATGTCGCCCTGCATCATGAGGGACTTCGCCACGCAAGCTCCAGAAATGATCAAAGACCGCAAGCATGACAACTTTCCGTGGAGCATATCCAAGTTCACGCTCGAGTATCCGAGCAATCGATTCCGAGCGAGTATCTTGAGCTTTCCATGAACCACCCTTCCACCACCAGCCTTCTGCAGCGGGATGCCTGCGGTAGGCGAGGACATAGCGTCCCTCCTCATCAACCAGAACGACATCAGTACAGACGACAAGCAGCGCCTGAGTCGCGAGCGCGTATTCGTGGTCGGTGAGCCGGATAGGTTCAATGTGATGATGAGGATCTTCGTGAAACGTTCCCAAGTGAGGTATCACTTCAAGTTCATCGTGTGATCCAGGGTTCATCTCTCTAGTATAGCAAAAAAATTATATGAAAAAGGGCTCGCGCATGGCGAGCCCTTGTGTGCTTCCGAATGTCCCTTCAGTTCGAGGTCAGGCCGAAAGGCGTGGCAGTGAGGCCGAATTTCGCGAGCGTCTGGTTCGCAATTTCAAGTGCGGTGCGCACCTCAGGCTGCTTGAGCGCGTGGTAGCGACGGAACATCTCGGTGATGACTGAGCGCACATCCTGACTGCCGTCGTAGCGCATGAAGCCGCGCTCTGCATCGTACTCCGACGGGTCGAGCTTGATCTTCGCAATCGTCTCTTCGTCGACCTCGACGTAGTTGACGTGGAGTTCATCATGCTTGCCGTGCTCCTGGGGCGCTTCTTGGCGCGTCTCCCAATAGTGGTCGACAACGTCGAGCGGGAAAATGTTTTCGGGAACGAAGCCGATTTCCCGCTTCATGAGACGCGAGAGTGACTCCGCGTCCGTCTCACCCTTGCGCTTCGAGCCGCCCTTCCACCACCAGCCGTAGGCCGAGTGAATCTTGCGATAGGCCAGGACAAAGCGACCGGCTTGGTCGACGAAGATGACATCGGTGCAGACCGACACGAGCCGATCGAATGCCAGAGAGAGTTCTTCCGGCTTGATGAAGACACACGAAAGCTTCGTGGTCGGATTTTCATGGAACGTTTTCATTCAAATGCTCCTTGCTAAGTTCACCGAGACATTCGGCGACTCTACATACATAATAGCATCATTCTATTAAAAAGTCAAATTAGCGACGACGTCATTCCTGAGCATGTTTTCAAGCCTTTCCTGACACCTTTTGGTGCGCTAGACTGTGGGTATTCGTATGAATCCCGTTAGAGATAGGAAGTGTGCAGCACCCTTCCGCGGCACACCCACCACTATGAACACCTTTTCTGTGAATATGAAGAGCTACCCCATGAGCATTATTAATTTGCTTAATCTCTAACGGGATGAAGATTCTCATTGCAACCCCACTATATCCGCCGGACGATGGAGGACCGGCGACATATGCGCGGGCGCTTGAAATTGCACTTCCATCAGCCGGAATCGAGGTGTCACTTCTTTCGTTCAGTAAATTCAGACATTACCCGAAGATAGTGAGTCATTTGCGATACACTGTTGCATTGTGGCGGCTCGCGAAGGACGTTGATCTTATTTACACGCTCGATCTCGTATCTGCCGGAGTTCCCGCATACATCGTCTCGAAACTTTCCGGAAAACCCCTGGTGCTGAAGATGGTTGGTGATTACGCATGGGAGCAGGGCACGCAACGTGCGGGAGTCAAAGAAAATCTCGATGAATTCGTAAAGCGCAAAGATTATCCATGGCTCGTAAAGCTATTTCGATTTTTACAAACTGCAGTCGCGCGTCACTCTGCGAAGGTGGTTACTCCAAGTTATTACCTAAAGGGTATCGTGAGTAGTTGGGGCATAGAACCAAAAAAAATAGTCGTGGTCTATAATTCATTCAAAGCGAATCTTCCGAAGGAAGAGAAAAAGGACTTGCGGCATGAGTTGGGAATCGACCGACCGACCATTATCTCGGTTGGCAGATTCGTACCGTGGAAGGGATTTAAGAAACTCATGGATGCCGTTGCCCTTATTCAAAAAGATATTCCTGATGTACAACTTGAGATAGCAGGAAGCGGGGATGATTCGGAATACGTAGCGTACGCGAATAATCATGAATATAACTTCGTGAAGTTCCTGGGTTTGGTGAAGCATGACACGCTCATGAAGCGCATCCGCGCGGCGGACTGTTTTGCGCTCAATACCGGATACGAAGGCCTCTCGCACCTCCTTCTCGAAGCGATGGCGCTCGAGACGCCGGTGGTGACGACCGCCGTTGGTGGAAACACTGAACTTTTCGAGGTAAATAAACAAGTAAGTAAGCGGGGAATCCTTACAGCCTACAATGACAAGGCTGCACTTGCCGCAGGACTTCTCCTGGTGCTTTCGGACAGCAAGGCTGCACAGCACATGGCAAAAGAAGCGGGTTTCTTCGTCTCTTCATTCACCGAAGAACGCATGATCACCAATATTGTAAAAGAACTAAAGCAAGTCATCTCATGAAACTACTGATGTTCTCAACCGACAGGGCACTGTTCGAAGCCGATTCGCCTGTACGTACCCGCCTCATCGAGCAGGCGGCACTCGTTAACCATATACACGTCATTGTACTTGCTCCTTCGGGTAGTGCTTTTACTCTGCAAGAGGTGAGTCCATCGCTCACGCTTCACTCGACAAGTTCGAAAAATAAGTTTGCATACCTTCCCGATGCTTATGCACTCGGGAAGAGGATCTTAGCAGAAAGACATCTGAACGATACGTGGCTCGTGAGCGCGCAAGACCCGTTCCTCGTTGGTGCGATTGGATATCTGCTGGCGAAAAAATTTGCGCTTCCGCTCCAGCTACAATTGCATACCGATCCGTGGAGCGCCGCATGGCAAAGCGAGCGCTTGCGTAACAAGCTCGAATTTTTCATCGCATCATTTCTACTTACCCGCGCAGACGGCATTCGTGTGGTCTCAGAGAGAGTGAAAAGGAACGTGCTTGCGCTTGGTGTGCCGCCGGAGAAGATAGCCGTTATCCCCATTTTTGTTGATGTAGAACATTTCATTACTGCCAAGCCCTCATTTGATCTCCATAAGTCGTATCCGCTCTATCCGCGCATTATTCTTTCGCTCGGCAGGCTTGTGCCGGAAAAAAATTACAACAAGCTGATCCGCGCGTTCAGAGAGGTGCATCGTGCGAAGGCGGACGCGATGCTGCTTATCATCGGCTCCGGTCCCGAACGTGAGCGATTGCTTTCGCTTGTGAACTCTTTGGATCTTAAAGACGTGGTGGTACTCCTGCCGTGGGCGAGAGATGTCGCTTCGTACTATAAGAATGCTGACCTGTACGTGCAGCCGTCCTTGTACGAGGGATGGGGGATGGCGGTGGTCGAAGCGATGGCCTCAGGACTTCCTGTTATTATGACGGACGTCGGACTCGCGGGGGAGGTACTCCACGATGGTGAGTGTGGAGTGGTAGTTCCCTCGACGGACGAAAAGACCCTTGCGAGCGCGATGCTCAGACTTCTTTCTGATGATGTGCTACGGGCGAGCCTCGGCGAGAAAGCGAAAGATGCCG
Source organism: bacterium (assembly GCA_043743715.1). Taxonomy (GTDB): domain Bacteria; phylum Patescibacteriota; class Minisyncoccia; order Phycocordibacterales; family UBA6899; genus MHLP01. The sequence continues at coordinate 69,071 of JAYTWK010000055.1, read as the reverse complement.
TCCGGCAGCTTGCGACCAAAGTAGAAACCCTTGCGTTATATAAGAAAAGCTGGGAATATGCCGCGCATGTTGTGCCGACAGCCCAAGTAATGGAAGTACGCACGCAACCAAACGAAGAACAGGCAGAGCAACATACAGAAAAAGCAAATAAGACCGTAAAACAAAAACATGGAACAAATACACCCCGAAAAGGATCCCGGAGAAAAACATAAAAAGGTCGTCGTGATCGGCGGAGGCACTGGTACCTTTACCGTCCTCTCTGGGCTCAAGCATTACCCTCTGGACCTCACAGCAATCGTTACCATGGCGGACGACGGTGGCTCGACCGGCCGCTTGCGCGACGAATTCGGGGTGCTTCCGCCGGGGGATCTGCGTCAGTGTCTTGTGGCGCTTTCCGATGCCGATATGGTGATGCGCCAGTTGTTTAACCACCGCTTCGACCGCGGCGACTTGAAGGGCCACAGTTTCGGCAATATCTTCATCTCGACCCTCGAGCAAGTGACCGGAAACCTTGATAGCGCGCTCGACGTCGCTTCCAAAATTTTGAATATTCGCGGGCGCGTTATACCGGTGACGCTCGATAAGATAGCCTTGAATGCCGAGCTCAAGAACGGTAAAGTTCTCTTGGGTGAAAGCGCTTTCATGGATTACCAATTGGTTTCGAAATATGGCATTAAGAAAATTTTTCTTACTCCGAAGGCCAAAGCAAATCCGAAAGCGCTGCGGGCGATAAAAGAAGCCGACCTCATCGTCGTTGGTCCCGGCAAGCTCTACACATCAGTCCTGCCAAACTTCTTGGTCAGAGGGGTTGGGAAGGCATTCATTGCTTCAAAAGCCAAGAAAGTATACGTCACCAATCTCATGAGTCAGCAGGGTCATACCGACAATTTCGTCGTTTCGGATTATGTAAAAGTACTGGAGAAATATATAGGCCGACCCAAAGGAAAAGATAAGAGGAAAAATACGACGGGCGTGTTTGATGTCGTCATCTACAACAATAAGAAAGCTCCGTCACGGCTCATTCACAAGTATGCCGATGAAGGGGAGCCGGTCGTCTGCAGCGCTGAGTGTCTGAAGGGTGATTTTGAGCTCATCGGTACGAACTTGCTTTCTGACGGTCTCGCCAATGTCCCAAAGGTTGACCTCCTACGCCGCACCCTCATCCGCCACGACTCTGAAAAATTAGCTAAAACGATACTCCAGCTCTTAGGATGATACATCTATGAAAGTGCTCATTACAGGTATCGGTGGGGCAATCGGCTCTCATGTTGCGGAGGCGCTTTTACTTCGCGGCGATAAGGTTATTGGTATCGACAATCTCGACCCGTACTACGACCCTCGCATCAAAGAATTGAATTTGAGTGATGTGAAGGCGAAGGGTGGCGCAGTTGTCATCAGTGACATCAATACACACGACTTTGCTACCTTCGGGGATGTTGACGCGATCCTCCACTTCGCGGCGCAGCCAGGCATCTCACAGGGCACCAAATTCGATCACTATGTGCAGAATAATATTTCTGCCACACACGCACTCCTCACGTATGCGCTCACGCTCCCGAAGCTCTCTGCATTCGTTCACATCTCGACTTCGTCAGTGTACGGAGTTTCAGCGCGCGGTAGTGAAGAGGTAGCCCCGAAGCCGACCTCACCCTACGGGGTGACCAAGCTTGCGGCAGAGCAGCTCGCACTTTCCAAATATCGTAGCAATAAATTGCCGGTCACCGCATTACGACTGTTCTCCGTATTCGGCCCGCGCGAGAGGCCTGAGAAGCTGTACCATAAACTCATCCATGCGATGAAGACGGGGAAAACCTTCCCGCTGCATGAAGGCAGCGAAAAACACCTGCGTAGCTTTACCTATGTTAGTGACATCGTTGATGCAACCATTCGCGCGCTAGATAGAATAGACAAAGCGCAAGGCGAGATTATCAATATCGGTTCACGCGAACTGCACACCACCGGCGAGGGCATCGCTATAATTGAACGCATCGTCGGCGAAAAGGCACCCTTGGTGAAGAGTCCTCCACGTTACGGCGACCAAAAGGAGACCGAGGCAATCATCGATAAAGCCCAGCTGCTTCTCGACTTCACTCCGAAAGTATCACTCGAAGACGGGCTGGCCGAACAATACAAGTGGCATGTCGAGCATCTTTTGCCACATCTGAAAAAGCACGATGCATAGAGGGTTGTGCGACAATTTGAGAGCATGTGCAGTTATGGATACTATGAATACAAGCAAGAAACTGTCTCTTGGGTTCATTGGACAGGGATGGATCGGCAAAAACCTTGCGGACAACTTCGAAGAGCGCGGTCATTCTACTATCCGCTTTGCGCATGAGGAGCCATACAACAAAAACAAAGAGTTGCTCAAAGAAGCAGACATCATTTTCGTTGCGGTCCCGACCCCGACCACACCCGAAGGCTTCGATGATAGCATCCTGCGTCAGGCGATGAAGCACACGAGCCCCGGACAGACGGTGGTGATTAAATCGACTATCATTCCCGGTACCACTGACCGTATTGCAGCGGAGAATCCGGGAGTATTCGTCATGCATGCTCCGGAATTTTTGCGCGAGACTTCGGTCAAGAAGGATATTGCAGAGCCTGAGCGTAATATTATCGGCATTCCGAGCAAGTACGTCGACGATCTTAAGTGGAGAGCGCGCGCAGAGGAGGTGCTCTCGGTGCTTCCGCCCGCACCGTACAAGGTAATCTGCAGCGCGCCTGAGGCCGAGCTCACCAAGTACGGCGGCAACAATTTTCTCTATATGAAAGTGGTATACATGAACACGCTCTATGACCTCGCGCGGCACCACGGAGCAAACTGGGATATCATTGCAAGGAACATGAGCGCCGACTCGCGCATCGGTGCTTCGCACATGCTTCCGGTGCATCAGCATACGCATATGGGGAAGATCGCGGGGCGGGGCGCGGGTGGGCACTGCTTCATCAAGGACTTCGCGGCGTTGCGTCTTCATTATGAAGAAGTGTTCCCGGAGGATACGCATGCGCATTCCTTACTGCGCTCGTTTGAAGCGACAAACAATTACCTGCTGCGCTCCACCCACAAAGACCTCGACCTTCTTGAGAGTGTCTACGGTGATGAAGTACTCTGTGTGTGTAAGGTGAACGACAAGGGAGCCACTTGTGTGTGCAAGATGTCGCAAGAAACCGTATCATCATGAACACTAAACCTGTCATCGGTGTCATCGGTCAGGGGTATGTCGGAAAGAATTATGCCGACAATTTTGAGGACCGCGGTTTCAAAGTCATTCGCTACAGTCTTGACCCTATGCATATCGAAAATAAATCGAGGATCCAGGAATCGGATCTGGTGATCATTGCGGTACCAACCCCATCGGTAGACGGTGCGTTTGACGACAGTTATGTGCGTGATGCGCTCACTATTCTTTCGAAAGGACAGACGGTGGTGATCAAATCTACCGTGCAGAAGGGAACGACGGCTCGGCTCCAGGAAGAGCATCCGCACCTCACCATCCTTCATGTCCCGGAATTCCTACGTGAGGCATATGCGCGCGAGGATGTCGATCGGCCCTCACGCAATATTATCGGGCTTGCAGGCGATACCCGCGCTCATCATGAAGCAGCACAGCTCGTCGAAGAGATATTCCCAAAAGCGAAACACGTCATGAAGGTTTCTGCCGTCGACGCCGAGTTCATCAAATATACACATAACACCATGGGGGTGATGATGATTGTCTACACCAATCTTCTGTACGATCTCGCGCATGCGCATGGCGTTAAGTGGGAGTCGGTGAAGGAAGCTATCCTGCACAATCCCTGGTTTCCCGAGAAATATCTTGATCCGATCCACAAAGATGGGCGCGGTGCAGGAGGTAGTTGTTTCATAAAGGATTTTGCTGCAATGGTTGAATCATATGTGGAACGTCTACCGGATGACACAGAAGGAATCGCGCTTCTTGATGCGATTGTTCGGAAGAACAATAAGATGCTTCGTGATACTGGAAAAAGCCTGCAAGTCCTGCGTGAGGTCTACGGCGACGAGTAGCGCATTCTGTTATAATCGCTTATATGAATAATGAATCCCGTTAGAGGTGCGCGGTTTGGGTGCTACGCGAGATATGATGAAAATATTACAAAAAATCTGCATATGATATTTAACAATAAACTACGGAAGTGCAGCACTTCCTACCTCTAACGGGATGAAACTTCTCGTTATCACTCAAAAGGTCAATAAGGACGACGGGTATTTCGGCTTCTTCCACGACTGGCTGGTGCTGTTCTCACAGAAGTGCGAACAACTCACGGTCATTTCTCTTGAGACCGGAACATACAATCTTCCGCCCAATGTCCGAGTACTCTCGCTCGGCAAAGAGAATGGTCGTTCGCTTTTTAAATATGTCAGGCGTTTTTACTGGTACTCTTGGAAATATCGCAATGATTATACACATGTGTTCTGCCACATGAATCCGCCGTACGTAATCCTGGGCGCGCCTTTGTGGAAACTCCTGAGAAAGAAGATTGCGCTGTGGTATATCCACCGCAATGTCGACCTCAAGCTGCGCGTCGCGGAGAAATTGATTGATGTCGCATATACCTCAACCCCAGAGAGCTTCCGCATCGAAAGCAAAAAGCGCAACTTCATGGGTCAGGCGGTCGACCTTGCGAAATTTGCCAAACCGACAAATAGTAAAAGAGATGACGACATGTTTACCATCGTTTCAGTCGGTCGCATCACTCCGATCAAGAATCTCGATACCCTTATCCGCGCGACCCGTGTTCTTCTCGACCGCGGACACAAGCTTCAAGTGATGCTGATCGGTGAAGCGGTGATGGAAGGGGATATCGCGTACGAAAAGATGCTCCACGAACTGATCTCGGAACTCCAACTCGAGGAGGACGTCGTTTTTGTCGGCAATGTGCCAAATAGAGAAATTGCGAACTATTATTGGAAGAGTGACCTCTCACTCAATCTGTGTCCGACAGGCGGCATGGATAAGGCGGTTCTTGAATCAATGGCCGCAGGTATTCCTGCCATTGTTTCAAACGAAGCGTTCCGTGGATACTTCGGAGCGCATGCGGACGAACTGGTTTTCAAGTTGCGCGACCCGGAAGACTGCGCAAACAAAATCGAGCGTTATATCAAACTTGGCGATAAGGCAGCACTCAATGCATTTCTATTGCGACAAGTATCAGAGCGTTCAAGACTTGAGCAACTCATCACCAACATTCTCGCCCTTCTCGGGAAGGCATGATCGGGATCCTATGCGATTCTTTTCGTCGCGATGACAAGAATATTTTTTTCGCCTGAGCCACTCGCGCGACCGACTATCTCGCTGCCGACGATATCAAAGCCGTTTCTTTCTATAAGACGGAGAAGTCCTTTGTGGGTGAATGCGTGTAGGTATCGCACATGTTTATTCTTTCCAAAGGTATGCATCATGTCGCCAACATCAAGCGGCGATAGAAAGAAAATACTTCGGAGTAGCTGTGGAAGTAGTCGTGAAAGATAACGCGGGCGCCAGAGCTGCCAGGAAGTGATGATGAGCGTACCTCCGGGGGAGAGCACGCGCGCTGCCTCGCTAAAAAATTTTTTCTGTAATTCGCGTCCCGGGATGTGATGCACGACCGCGAACGAGTAAGCAATATCAAACGTATTGTCGGGAAAGGGAAGTGCTGTCGCGTCACCCTGTACAAAATTTGCATCGGGGAATTTCCTGTGCGCTTCATCTAATAGCCCTCGTGAATTATCGACGCCGGTATACTGTACCGTGCGCTCTTTCACCAGCGGATAAAATCTGCCGTTGCCGCAGCCGATATCCAAGACCCGCATGTCCGGGTTCGCATGTTCCTTGAGGAATACCAGCTCTTCCCAGAATGTGTTTCGTGTCCCGGAAAATTCTTTCGCCATCCTGTCATACGATTCTCGGTTTTGGGTAAGGATTTTTTTAGAAGTATTAGCTCGCATTCCTTGAGTGTATCGTGCACAAAAAGAAAAACAAGCTGCACAGTTCAATTAATAATGCATGTTGTCAATTACCAGTAATCAAACAATTTGCTAATCTTGGCAAGTGTTATTTGCAGCCCTCAAAACCGATAAGGACGTTGATCGCCTGAGGAAGCAGATCATCAAGGATGATGTGCTTCTGGCGCGCCTCACGCATGTCCGCAGCAAGATGCATTACCCGAAAGACGGTGTACGTCATGCTGCCGCAAGAAAAAGTGACCTGCCATCACAGGCCGAGCTCATCGCGCTCTATAAAGAAATGATTGCTGAGGGCAGCGAAGGGCGCGACGAAGAAGTGCTGCTCCTCTTGCGCAAGATAAAGACGAAGTCGAATTCCGGGGTCGCGGTCGTCTCACTCCTCACGAAACCGTTCGCATGTCCGGGCCGGTGCACCTATTGTCCGACCGATGTCTCAATGCCGAAGAGTTATCTCGCCAAGGAGCCGGCAGCTGCGCGTGCGCTGATGAACGATTTCGATCCGTACATGCAGATCACGAATCGACTCAAGGCGCTCGAGATGAACGGACATCCGACAGACAAGATTGAAATGATTGTGATTGGCGGCACCTGGAGTTTCTATCACCCATCGTATCAAGAAGAGTTTCTCATCGGCAGCTATCGCGCATGCAATGATTACGGTACAGGCAAAGATTCACGCACCGAGGAATACAAAGATAGACTGGCCTATATCCTCAAACTGCAGGATGAGAATGAGAGCGCGAAGTGTCGCATGATCGGACTCTCAATCGAGACGCGACCTGACTACATCACGCAGTTTGAGATAGAACGACTGCGCACATTTGGTGTGACCAAGGTCGAGATAGGTGTGCAGCATTTAGATGACGACGTACTCAAACTCACGAAGCGCGACATGAAGATAGAGCGAGTAAAGCGCGCGACCGAGCTCCTGCGAAATGCCGGATTTAAGATGGTCTATCACATGATGCCAAATCTTCCCGGTTCGACTAAGGAGCGCGACATCAGTATGTTCGCCGAACTGTTTTCAGGCGAAGATTTTCATCCCGACATGCTCAAGATTTATCCGTGCATGGTGCTTGAACACAGCGAACTATACGAAACCTGGAAGCAAGGAGGATTCAAAGCATATACCGACCCGGAACTCATCGAGGTGATGCGCGAAGAAAAGAAGCTGGTCCCGCCGTATGTACGAATCTTGCGCGTATATCGCGATATTCCCGCGTCATACATCAAAGCAGGTAGTACAGTCTCGAATCTGCGTCAGGTGATGGATAAGGATATGGAAATGAATGGCTGGCGCTGCCGCTGTATCCGCTGCAGAGAAGTGCGCGAGGCGGTCGTGAACGCGGACGACTTCACGCTTTCGAGTATTACCTATCGCACGCCTTCGGGCACCGAGATGTTCCTGAGTTATGAGAATAAAGATAAGCAACAGCTTGTCTCATTCACTCGTCTGCGCCTCCCCGACAACGGGGGAGAGGATGCGCCGCTTCCGACCTTAAGAGGTGCCGCGCTCATACGCGAACTCCATACCTACGGCAGGCACACCAAGGTTGGTGCGGACGGTAGTCAGGGTCAGCATGTCGGCTTCGGGCGACGACTCTTGTTAGAAGCAGAAAACATAGCAAAAGAAAAAGGTTATAAAAAAATCGCAGTCATTTCCGGTATCGGTGTGAGGCAATACTACCGCAATCTCGGCTACCATCTTGAGGGTACGTATATGGTGAAGGGGCTGTGATGTTTGCATTTAATAAAGTTTGCCGAACACACATCTCATGTTTGTTGTCGTACGACAACAAACATGAGATGTGTGTTCGGTTCTCGGGAACCATGGCACGTGACCCATATTATATATGAGCATGACTCAAAAAGTACTCAAAGTCGGTTCGTCCGCTGCGGTCAATATTCCAAAAGGCTCTCTCAAGGAGCTTGGTCTTGCTATTGGCGACCAGGTGAATGTGATAGTCGATAAGAAGTCGAAACGTATGGTGATTGAGGCAGTTTCTGGCGATGATATTGATCGTGAGGTTGTAGATTGGACCGATAGCTTCATCAGGCGCTACCGCCCCGCACCCGACGCGCTTTCAAAAAAATAACAGCGATGACCTTTCGATATCTGACAGAAACGGAAGTGCTGGTAATCCATGCGCGCATTGTCGACGCCACAAGCGGCGCGCATGGCGTGCGCGAGATCGAACTCCTGCGCTCCATCATAGAGCGTCCAAAGACCGCCTTTGGAGAGGGAGAGACAAGTATCCCGATGTCTTTATAAAAGCAGCCTGCTATTTAGAAAGTACTGCGAAGTACCATGTGTTCGTGGACGAAAATATGCCCACAAGTTTACGCCGGCGGTGCGTTTTTTGGAAACCAACGGATATATTTTTGAGGCAACAAACGATGAAGTTGAATGCTTCGTTCTTTCGGTCGTTACTGACAAGCTCGAACTTCCCGCCATCGCCGCCTGGCTGAAGAAGAATTCCAAAAAACTGAAGTCTTCGAAAAAGTAGAATGTACGTTTATCCGCTATAGCAATTAAAACGTACATTGGAAAATGGACATACTATAGCGTTCGGCTCTAACGTGGTAGAATTTTAGGATGAATAAAATCGTTTCATGGCTGGTGACCGGGGGTGCGGTGCTGGTGCTCGCAGTATTTGTCGGAGGATATCTGTTAACAAATCATCCCACCATTATTGTGAGTAATATTGCTTCGAGCTCACTTCTTGAACCAGAAGCATCAGGGACTATAGCAGTTACGCAGAGTCTTGCGGGTTCGTCCGTGTCAACCTCAACTGATCGTAGTAGCACAAGTACAGCTGATCCAGTCGCGGGTATCCCTCAATCGTCGAAGCCAATTTTAGTAAAGACACTAACTATCAACGCAAAGGTTGCTAAAACACTCGCGGAATCAAATGACCGTACCGGTACTTATCTCGGTGAATCCGTCCTCCTTCCATCTGGTGACATTGCATACACCATAAAACATAATCTTGGTAATTCTTTATTCTTGAACGAGGCAAAGATTGCTGAAAATGTTTTTATTATGCAGGAATTGGCTGGGAAACTTATGTATATCAGTAATGACACAAAATCCTTAGCCCACTCACTTTATTATGGTACAGAGATGCTCGCGACCGCTCCTGTTACAAGTTTGACTGATATGTTTGACATTAAAGAAGTAGACGGGAAACTTGCTTATACCGTCTATGATAAAACGTCAAAACAGAAGACATTACTCTTTGATGGAAAGAAAATTGTAACTGGGCAAGACATAAAGAACTTTCAAAAGACCAGCAAAGGGATTTCGTATATTATTCATGATTTTTCTGCTGATATTGATACTCTTTTTTACAATGGGGGAGCAGTCATCTCTGCCACTGAAATACCAGACTACGTAGAGGAGGATAATGGTAAGCTTGCGTATACCACTTTCAACTATGTCGATAAAACCCCACCTAAGGATATTGGCGGATTTATAGGAAGCGAATATCCTACCACTCAAACACTTTTTGAAGATGGAAAAAAAATTACTGCTGACGGCTCATATAATATTGAGATAAGAAAAATTTCGGGGAAGCTCGCTTACATTAGTGGTAAAACAGCAGAGGATTCTCAGCAACTTTACTTTGATGGCAACATGATTCAATCCGGTAACAGTATTGAAAAACTGACTGAGGTCATAGGGAAGCCAGCCTACCTCGTAACGGACTATGCTTCCAAAGAGACACGACTTTTCCTCGGGAATCGATTAGTCGTGAAGACAAAGATGGATAGCCATCCTCAATTTAGTGAAATTGCTGGGAAGCTTGAATATTCAATATATGACAGTGCGGCCAGAGAATATCACACCTTTTATGATCAGAAAGAACTAACAGGTATCATAAATCCCTTCTCTCTAAAAGCTGTTAATGGGAAACTTGCATACATCACCCTTGACCAACCGCAACCAACCGCAAAAGGTAGTCTCATTTACGATGGGCAAAAAATAAGTGGAGAGTATGATGTAAGGAACTTCGTTGAGGACAAATCAACCTCTGGCATCCTGTATTTTGAAACTTCAAAGGAAGTAGGATCTTCAACCCTTGTTTCGATATATAAACTCAGTCTCAAATAGTCATTTGCCCACCAAGCAGTTTCGAAATCCATCCACTACGGCACCCAATTTTCGCTTCCGTTCGGTTTTTGCTATAGTGGGCGAAGCATATGCGCTATATCATCGAGCGTCCAAAGACTGCCTTTGGAGGCAAGGATGTGTATCCCGATGTATTCATGAAAGCCGCTTGCTACTTAGAAAGTACTGCGAAGTATCATGTGTTCGTCGACGGCAATAAGCGCACCAGCTTCGCACTTGCGGGGCGTTTCTTGGAGACGAATGGGTATGTGTTTACTGCAACAAATCCTGACGTAGAGCAATTTGTCCTTTCGGTCGTTACTGACAAGCTCGAACTCGCCCCTATCGCTGCTTGGCTCAAAAAGAATTCCAAAAAACTGAAGTCCGCGAAAAAGTAGAATGTACGTTTTATCCGCTATAGCAATTAAAACGTACATTGGAAAATGGACATACTATAGCGTTTGGTTCTAATGTGATAGAATTTTAGGATGAATAAGATCGTTCCGTGGTTAGTTGTGGGTGCTGCAGTCACTGCACTTGCTGTTTTTATTGTTGCAAACACAATGAGTAATACCACTATGATAAATGGAGTTGCTGTCCCACCTGAACCACCCTCAGCGTTGAATGACGCAACACTAGCTGGAGTGGATTCAAATAATAATGGCGTGCGAGATGATGTGGAGCGGGTGCTTGCGAAGCAGTTCGGCGGCACATCAGATTTTCCGCTGGCAATGGCAAACGCACAGATATTTCAGATCATGGTCGCGTCACCAACGCCAGCAAACAGAAGCAGCGCCCTCACATTGATGTCGAGACAGTATTGTGCGACCAGGAATGCAACCCGCGCTCTTCTTAATTTCAACACCGGTGACCTGACTGCGAACACAGCTACCCGACATCAATCTATTCGTGCGTTTTACGATATTTTGGTCGGCTTTGGTCAACGGGATTTGTCGCCGTGCGCGAACTTGGCCCAAGCGATAGCTTCAACTTCTCCTCAGTAGATTGTCACGCCCATAATAGTTAATCTCAGATAACCCCCCAGCATTTCTTCGAAGTGCATTTCAAATTTCCGTTCATTTTCTCTCCAGCCTCATTTTTGCTATAGTGGGCGAAGCATATGCGCTATATCGTACTCCTGCCGACCTATAATGAACGTGAGAATGTGCAGGATATCATTCCCGAGATTTTCGACGTGCTTCCTGAAGCGCAGATATTGGTGATCGATGATAATTCTCCGGACGGAACAGGTGAGGTGGTTGACGAGATGGTCACTCGCTATCCGCAACTCGCAATTCTGAAGCGCCCCGGCAAGCAAGGACTTGGTGTCGCATATAAGCACGCGATACGTGAAGTCTTGAAACATGGCGACTATGACTATGTCTTCACGATGGACGCGGACGGTTCGCATGATCCGTCGTATCTCGCTCCCATGCTCGAAGCACTCGACGAGCATGACCTCGTCGTCGGTTCGCGCTATGTGACGGGTGGGGGAGTCGAGAACTGGGAAAAGTGGCGATATATGCTGAGTAAGTACGGCAATATGTATGCGCGATTCTTCACCGCGAGTGGTATTAATGATTTGACCGCAGGATTCATCGGTGTGCGTACTGATACATTGCGCAATATGCGATTCGACGAGCTTGGTTCATCGGGCTATGCATATCAGATTGAGTTTAAATTCCATGCGGTACATCATGCGCATGCACGCACCAAAGAGGTCCCCATCATCTTCAAAAGTCGCCGCGAAGGAGAGTCGAAGATCTCGCATCATATCGTGCGCGAGGGCCTGAAGACACCACTACGACTATTCGCTCAGCGTCTCGGTTATAAAAAGTAATATATGGAAGAAACACCTGTGGACTTGCCGGTATGCCATATCTGCGGCTCCAGTGAGACCGGATTTTTTTGCGAGAAGAACGGACACAAGCTCTATGACTGTACGCAGTGCGATTTTACCTTTGTGCATCCTATCCCGAAAGATCTCGCAAGCATATACGGTGAGAATTATTTTAAAAATGATGGCACTGACAAAGAAAAGCGAAGCGCCGGTTACACTGACTACGATAAAGACAAAGAGCCGATGCGCGAAGTATTCGAGTTGTACCTGAAGAAGCTTGAAGCACTTGCGCCCGGCAAGCGTGTATTCGACGTCGGTGCGGCGACCGGATATTTTCTTGATATCGCAAAGCGCGAAGGCTGGAAGACGTACGGCAGTGAGATATCACCTTATGCTGCGCGCGTCGCTCGTTCACGCGGACACGAGATGACCGAAGGGAGTATTACCGGGGAAATGAATGTGCAAGTTGACGCCGCGACACTGTGGGATGTGCTCGAGCATGTGGATGATCCTCGCGCATATCTCCTCGCGCTCAACCGTATGCTCCCCACCGGCGGTATGCTCGCAATAAACACGGTCGATAGGTCCAGTCTGTGGGCCAGGGTGCTCGGAAAGCGATGGCATCTCATTGTCCCGCCCGAGCATCTCTACTATTATGCTCCGGGCAATCTCACCATGCTCTTGCGTGACACCGGATTTGAGGTGCTTGAGGTGAAGAAGATTGGCAAGAAATTCTCTCCGGCATATGTGTTCAAGACCCTCGCGGCTTGGCAGGAACTCGCATTCTGGGAAACTCTGGCGCGCGTATCGGACACACCGCTTCTGCGTAAACTCGCGCTTCCGATAAATCTGCGCGACAATGTATTTGTGCTCGCCAAGAAGACTGGGGAAATCACAATAGAACGGAATTCACGAGCATAACAGCATGAAACATACCATCAAGCGATTCGCAAAAATGATCAGGTTCCTCATTGCCGGAGGTAGTGCCGCGGTAGTGAATCTTGGTATCCTCTATATTCTCACAGACTATGTGAAGATGTGGTATGTGCTCGCCTCGGTCTATGCATTTATCGCCGCATTCTTCGTCAGTTTTCTGCTTCAGAAATACTGGACATTCAAAGAGCAGACTCATACGCTGATTAAGAAACAGATGCTGATGTATCTTGGTACCGCCGGAGTGAATATCCTTATCGGTACCGCACTCCTGTATATCTTTGTGGAATACGTAGGACTGCATTATTTGTTCGGGCAAATCATCTCACAGGGACTCATCGCATTTCTTTCATACTTCGTGTATCAGCACGTGATCTTCAAAGAGCGCAACCCATAAATGCATATGGAAGTTCAAGTCGACAAAAAGGCATATAGATTCGAAAAATACTGCGGACTCGACCGCTGGTCGAGTTATCATTATCAGCTGCGCGAGATACTCGCACTCACGCCTCATAGTGTGCTCGAGGTAGGGAAGGGAGACGGTGTCATAGGGCATTATTTGCGGGAGAATACGAAGACTTCGTATCGCTCGCTCGATATTGCGGCAGACCTCCATCCGGATATCGTCGGTGAGGTTGAGCATATCCCGCTTCCGGATAATGATGTCGATATGGTCGTTGCATTTGAAGTCCTCGAACATTTGCCGTTTGAGCGATTTGAAAGCGCACTTCTCGAACTTTCACGTGTCGGGAAGGAGCATGTCATCATCAGTCTCCCGCATTTCGGACCGTCGATACGATTCTCCCTGAAACTGCCGTTCATCAAAGAACTCAAACTCGCCTGGAAACTGCCATATCACCCAACCCATGTATTTGGCGGTGAACACTACTTTGAGATAGGGAAAAAGGGCTATGAACTAAACGTCATTCGTAAGGTGCTCGCAAAGCATTTCACTCTCGAGAAGGAATTCGTTCCACATGAGAATCAGTACCATCATTTCTTCGTACTCTCGAAACGATCATGAAACAGACACTCAAAAATATTTTTTTTCGGTGTGCAGCACTTTTTCCGCAAGAGCTGGATGGGAAGGCCAGCATCCTTATGTACCACTCGGTCAAAAAAAACAGTGAACATTTTTTTGTTGTCAGTCCCGACAAATTTCGCGCACAAATGGAATTTCTGAATAAAGAGCATAGGGAGGTTATTACTTTCGCCGAATTGCTTTCGCGTATGCAGGAGCACACGCTACGCGGTGGCGAAGTAGTCATCACCTTTGATGACGGGTATCGAGATAATTTTATCGATGCGTTCCCGATACTTCAGGAATACGAATTTCCTGCGACAATCTTTATCACCACCGGACTTATCGGCAAGTGTGGTGAGCATAATGATGACATGCTTACCACAGACGACATGCATGTGATGCATGCATCGGGACTGATTGATTTTGAGCCGCATTCGGTATCACATCCGAAACTCGCGAAGCTTGATAGGGCGCTTGCAAAAAAAGAGATTGTTGAATCAAAAGAGTACCTTGAAACACTCTTGAATAAATCCTGTGACCTGTTCGCTTATCCATACGGCAATCATACTGATGAGACAGTAGAAATCGTGAGCGAAATAGGATTCAAGGCCGCAGTCACCGTGAGAGAAGGCAGTGTCTCAAGTGGTGCCGACCTCCTGCGCTTGCGACGCAACTCAATAGATAAACTTACCACTCTCACGCAATTCCTCGGCAAGATTTCCCGTTCAGTTGATTGGTATCAAAAACTCAAACGCGCATGAAGAATTTTATTTCACAAGTGTTTGCAGGAAAGTCGCTCGGCCGTATTCTGTTTAACAGAGCGCTAAGAGAAAGTACGCGCTCACTTTCCGGCCGGGTGATCGACCTTGCGGGAGGTGGACATAGTTATAGGAAGTATCTTCCCAAAGGAGTGACGCTCGTAGTCACCGACTATGTCATGCGTCCGGGCGTCGATGTGGTAGTTGACCTCAACAAGCCACTGCCGTTTCCTGATGCAAGTGAACAGGCACTCTTGTGCATGAATGCACTCTACATACTCGAAGACAGAGTGGCATTCTTTACTGAAGCGAAACGGGTACTGAAACAAGGAGGTAAATTTATTTTCTCGTCACCGTTTATCACCAATGAAATGCGTGAACCCCACGATTATGTACGTCTCACCAGTGAAGGGCTTATGAAAGAACTTATCATGACGGAGTGGAGTGATATCTCAATTACTCCATATGGAGAAAGGGGAAGCGCGGCGATGTATTTGCTGCATCCGGTATTCCTTTTCAATATTATCCGGCTGCCGTTCTTCACACTCGGACTCCTGATTGATAGACTCTTGCCGACTACGTTAGTGAAAGCACATCCTTCACCTATTGGATATATGGTTTCCGCTATCAAGAAATAAACATATGAAGAAGATTATGTATGTCGCGAATGTTCGATTGCCGACTGAGAAGGCGCATGGAGTACAGATCATGAAGATGTGCGAAGCATTCGCACGTGCCGGCGCAGTAGTCGAGCTCGTTGTTCCAAATCGACACACACACATTGGAAGTGATGCGTTCACATATTACGGAGTAAAGGAAAATTTTATCATCACTAAGCTCTGGGTCATCGATTCAGTCAAATGGGGAAAGCTGGGATTTCTGCTTGAGACGATCTCATTCGCTGTTTCCGCATACTTCCACGTGAGAGGAAAGTACGCTGATGCAATTTTTGGACGGGACGAAAGCATCCTTTACCCACTCTCATTCCTCCCTATACGCAGAGTCGTATGGGAGACCCATACCGGCGCATGGAATTATTTTGCCAGGAAGATGGCGGTTCGATCCACGCAAATTATCGCAATCTCACAAGGACTCAAAGACTTTTATCAGAAGCATGGTGTCGCAAGAGAAAAGATATTAGTTGCCCATGACGGTGTCGACCTTGCTCATTTTGCGGTGCCCATTTCAAAGCATGAAGCGCGTGAGTATCTTGGTATTCCAAAGGACAGGCAAGTCGCGCTGTATGTTGGTAGGCTCGACGGCTGGAAAGGTGTCGATACGCTTTTTTCTTCATCGCGCTTTCTTCCCGAAGGAATCACTCCCGTGGTTATTGGCGGTGAAGATTATGAGCTCGAAGCACTGAAGGTGAAGCATCCCAAAGTCCTGTTCCTTGGTTACCGTCCATACAGAGAACTCGCGCGCAATCTGCGCGCCGCAGACGTGCTGATACTCCCGAGTAATGGCAAGAATGAGATTTCGATTAGTTTCACATCACCGCTGAAACTCTTTGCATACATGGCCGCGGGGATTCCCATCGTTGCGTCCGACCTCCCGAGCTTGAGAGAAATTCTCGATGAAGACACTGCAACACTTGTCGAAGCTGACAATCCGCTCGCACTTGCGAAGGGGATCGAGGGGATACTCATGTCTCCGGAGCGGGCACAATTTCACAGTGCAAACGCAAAGAAGAGGGTAGAGGGATATTCTTGGGAAAAACGCGCACAGTCAATCCTCAGGGATGTGTTTCCGAGAGGAACTTGATGTTTTGACCGAAAGTCGCTCTAATGGTGAGTACAAATGCAAAAGCCCTGGGATACTTTTTTTAAACAGAAGATGAAACAAATCTTCGAAGACAGTAAAACCGTTATCGACATCGGCGGCGGGCTTCGCATCGCGAAGGAGAAGAATAATCGCTATGACCCGAAGCGCGCATGGCTCATTCCGCTCGCCGATAAGGTCGACTATAAAGTAATGGACCCGGTCCCTGATTACCATCCCGACTTGGTGGGCGATATTCACAACCTGCCGTTTCCCGATAATTCAGTCGACGCAATCATCTGTATCTCAGTCCTTGAGCATGTGGAAGACCCAACGAAAGCATTCAAAGAAATGTATCGCGTTTTGAAACCTGGCGGTTACTGCTTCATCTATGTGCCATTCCTCTACTACTATCATGCCGAGCGCGGCTACTATAAAGACTACTGGCGTTTCACCAAAGATATCCTCGAATATCTCTCGAAGCCTTTTGCAACGATGGAAATGCAATCAGTGCGCGCCGCGACCGAAGCATGGATACGTGTCTCGCCCTTGGGTCGTAGCGCGCTCATGTGCGACCTTGCATATCTGATTGATAAAGCGACAGGGAAGCTCACGAGTAATCAAGTCGGCGGATATGATGTGTTTCTGATTAAGTAGTCATGAGTCAATTTTTCCAAACACATAAAAAGTATCTCACCCTGCTTGCGGCGGCAATAGTTCTTTTGTCGCTTCTTCCTGTGTATGAGGTAGTGCACTATCTTGGGGACAAGTTTCAAGGAGTGCCACCGTCATACATCGACGATAATTATTATTATGTACGCATGAAGGAGGTAGTCGACGGTTATCCGTGGCTCGGCAATCCCTATTTTATTGAACATCGCGCAGATATTGCGCCTGCATTCGTCTTTCCGGATTGGATGTACGCGCTTCCCATGCTCGTGGGACTACCTTTGTTTGCCACTATGAGTATTGATTTCTCATTTTGGTCACTGGTGTTCGGACTCTTGGTCTATGTCAGCCTCACCATGTTCGGTCTCTCAAAGCGATGGAGTACAATCGGTGCGCTCATTACATTCACGCAGGTGTATCTCCTCATTCTTAGGCCTGTGTCGATGCAGATAGTTTTCCCGTTCTACTTATTGTTTGTGCTCGCACTATTTATTTGGGATAAAGCTCCGGCAAAGAAAAGCAGCGTGCTTTTTCTTGCCGCGACCGCCGCAGCAACATTTTATGACTACGGATACCTATGGCAGATAGTCGGTGTAGTGATGGTGCTGCTTTTTTGCATTACACTCTTTAAAAAAGAACGGATGCGTTTTATTTCACTCGCGAAAGCTTCGGCACTGACGGGGATTTTTCTCATACCATTCATCTCATTTACTCTCAAGCAGATACACCATCCGTTCTACTGGCAAACTATGGAGCGAACTGGACTCGTATATACTCATCTTCCGACCGCACTCGCGTTTCAAACAGCACTGTGGGTGATTGCGCTATGCCTCTGCCTCTTCTTTTCTTCGCACTGGGTTTCTGTGCTGCGTAATGATGCAATATATCGACGCTTCGTACTACTCTATGTGTCACTCGGTATCTCGATGAGCATCGTGTCGCTGAGTAATCTCATTACAGGCAAAGAACTCGAGATTGCGCAGCATGTCGGTAGATTTATTATTCTCTGGCTTATCGTCGGCACCATCGTGCTCGTGTATCAATTGATGAAAGCAAGACCGCAGATTTTGCGCCTCCACTTCAGGCAGAAGGCGACGCTCGCCATACTTTCTTTTATCGTGCTTATGGGGAATGCTTCGTATGCAGGTGATCTTGGCACATTCCTTCATCCGGCAGAACGTATTGCGGCGATGACCCGCGCTCAGGAGTATATCCCGGCATACAAGTGGCTTGATGCTGCCGAAAGCGAACCCCAAGTAATATGGGTAGATCCCCACTCGACACTTAGTGGTACGCTTCCAATATACACAAAGCACTATGTCCTTTTCAGTGGTGTTGGTGTCCTTCAGCTGGCGTCCAACGATGAACTCAAAGAACGATATCTCCTTGCGAACACACTGAGTGAGCCACAGATAACCGTTTCGAGCATTGCAAAAGATTCGGGCAACTTCGCCGGAGTTTCAAAAGCGCACCATCTCGCCAATACCCATAATCGAGGAGTGAAGCTTTGTCGCATTTTCCATCTCTCCATGCTCGGTTATGTGTGCGGTGAACTGACAAATTCGGTAACCATGAATACCCCCATGGCAGTAGATATGTACCGAGCATATCAAGATACAATCATGAAGAACCTTCCGGGCATGGTGGTCAAATACCATGTCTCATACATTATGAAAGACAAAGAACTCGACACCGCATTTCATCCGGAAAAATTGTCGAGCATTACGAAAGTCTACGAAGATAGCCGTTTCGTCATCTACAAGGTACTGCCAGAGTAGGCAACATTGCCTGTTCTGGGGTCGGTTGTTATGATTGCTTCATGACTAATGAATCGCTCTCCATTGTAGTTCCTATCTACAACGAAGCCCTGAATATCCCTTTGTTATATGAGCGTTTGACTCTCGTGCTGACGCGCATGGGTAACCCATACGAGGTTATTTGTATTGACGACGGTTCGAAGGACAGTAGCTTCGCCGCGCTTACCGAAATAGCACAAAAAGATTCCAGGATAAAAGTCATCCATTTCAGACATAACTTCGGACAGACCGCCGCAATCGCCGCCGGCATCGAAGTGTCTTCTGGTGACATCGTTATTCTTATCGACAGTGATTTAGAGAATGATCCCGAGGATATCAAAACTATCGTCGACATGATGGACGAGGGGTACGACGTTGTGTCCGGCTGGAGGAAGAATAGATGGAAAGGGGAATTCGTCACTCGAAAGATACCGTCACTCGCCGCGAATTCACTCATCTCAAAAGTGACCGGCGTGAAGCTCAATGACTTTGGCTGTACCTTGAAGGGTTACCGTAGAGACATTATTAAGAACATCACCCTCTACGGTGAGATGCACCGCTTTATTCCCGCATACGCAAAGCGTCACGGAGCGCGCATTGGTGAAGTCGAGGTGAGGTTCACTCCGCGTATCCATGGCAAGAGTAATTATGGATTTTCCCGGGTCCTGCGTGTCTTGCCGGATCTCCTGCTTCTCAAATTCCTTGAGAAATTCATGAACCGCCCAATGCATTTCTTTGCGTATGCCGGCTTCTGGTCGTTCTTCTTCTCCTTTGTCATACTTGTCGCTGCAATCGTTTTGCGCTTCGCACTCAAGATAGATCTGATTCAGACCCCACTGCCGACACTTTCAGGAGTACTCCTCATCATCGGTACACAGTTCTTCCTCATGGGTATCATCGCCGAGATGATGATGCGCACTTACTACGAATCGCAAGGTAAACGTCCCTACGCTATCAAAAAGACCATAAATCTTGAGCAGCCTTTGCTGTAACCAGTATGTGTGGCATCGCAGGATTCAGCGGGAAGGGAACGGTTGCAGACCTTGAGCTCATGGTCGATACCGTCCGCTATCGCGGCCCCGACGATGAGGGAAAATACTTCGAACGCGGAATCGGTCTCGGATTCAGGAGACTCGCTATCCTCGACCTCACACCTTCAGGGCATCAGCCGATGTGGAATGCAAGCAATTCAGTCGGTATCGTGTTCAATGGCGAGATATACAATTATCGTGAACTCAAGAAGCAGCTCGTATCAAACGGATACAAATTCCGGAGCACCTCGGACACCGAAGTTATCATTGCGCTGTATGAGCAGTACGGTGAGGCGTGTTTTGAAAAACTCTCCGGCATGTTTGGTATTGCACTGTATGACAAGAAGGCAAAAAAACTGCTACTTGCACGCGATAGGATGGGGAAGAAGCCGCTCTACTACGGGCACTTTGGTGACACACTTGTCTTTGGTTCGGAACCCAAAACGTTGCTCTGTCATCCGTCGGTAACCCGCTCGCTCGATTACACCGCGCTCGATGCGTATCTTGCACTCGACTATGTCCCAACACCGATGAGTATCTACAAGGGGATCAAGAAGCTTGAGCCGGGGGCATACCTCACATTTCACGACGGTAAGATTGAAATAAAAAAATTCTGGAATCCTGCTTGGGATTCCCTCGACCTCTCGCTCGAAGAGGCGACGCACACTTTTGAAGAAAAATTCGTCTCTGCTATCGAAGGTCGCTTGATATCCGATGTCCCGCTCGGAATATTTCTCTCCGGCGGACTCGACAGCTCGAGTGTCGCGTATTATGCGACAAGACTCAAAGACGAACCCATCCATACATTCTCGATTGGTTTTGAAGAAAAAAGTTTCGACGAATCTATGTATGCGAAAGAGGTTGCCGCGCATATCAGGAGCATTCATCATCACAAGATATTGAGCGGTGAGGATTCGCTCGCCGCTCTCCCTCAGGTGTTCTTCCTTCTTGATGAACCGATGGCGGACGCCTCTATCATCCCTACTTACCTCCTCTCACGCTATACGAAAGAACACGTCACAGTGGCACTCGGTGGCGACGGTGGAGACGAACTTTTGGCAGGATATCCGACATTTCAAGCCGAGCGTTTGTACTCCATGTTGCAGCATGTTCCGCATGCTATCCGCGAAGGCCTTCCTCGTAAGTTGCACGAGAAGCTTCCAACCTCATACTCCAACTTTAATCTGAAGTTTAAACTTGAAAAATACCTCGACGGAATTGGAGAGAAAGATATTGTCGGCCGCCACATGCGCTGGCTTGGGACATTTAACACGAGTGACCGTTCACAATTGTACACGAAGGCGATCCATGAGCATTTGAAAGAAAATGATCCATACAGCGAAGCGAAACGCTATTTCAAGGAGTCCGAGTCGCATGATGACCACAATAGGCTCCTGTATGCCTACCAGCGCAGCTACATGATGGATCAGGTGATGGTGAAGGTGGACCGTGCGAGCATGTTCGCCAGTCTCGAGGCTCGCGCGCCGTTTCTTGACTATGAACTGGTTGAATTTGTGAATCGTCTCCCGTACGCAATGAAATTGCATGGCATGACCGGAAAGTACCTCCTCAAAAAGCTGATGGAAGGTAAACTTCCGAACCATATCATACATCGCAAAAAGAAAGGCTTCGGTATTCCGGTGGGCGCCTGGCTGCGAGGGCCCCTCAAGCAGTGGGCCGAGTCACTTCTGCTGGATGAGAACCCGATGCGCAATGAATTATTCTCGTCGATCTATGTTCGCGACTTATGGGACGAACACCAGTCGGGAGCACGTGACCACCGTAAAAAACTCTGGAATCTTCTGACGCTACTTGAGTGGGGGAAGCGTTATTAAGATTTCCTGTAATATAGCCCTCTTTCGTTTTCTGAACCCCTGTCCGCAAATAAAAAAACTCAGCGTCTATATTATTTGCTAATTTGTCCGATAGGACAGATTAGCAAATAATATAGACTCGTTTTATATTCGAAAAATGTTGTATTACAAACGGGGCAAACAGAAACAAATGATATCCAGGGAATAATCCTAAAGACCATTGCGCAAACTGGAGTCGTTGTGCTTGAGCAGATTACTTCAAGTGCTATAAAATACTTCGGGGCTACTTTGAGTAGTTCGCGAAAATCAAATCCGCGTTATGATATCTCTCGCGGAACGCGCCGTCTCATTGAAAAGGGATACATAAAAATTGTAATGAGAAAGGGTGATGAGGTACTTGCTCTCACCACAATGGGCGAGGATGCTCTCTCGCGCATGAAGTACGAAATGAGTCAAATTACAAAGCCAAAGCATTGGGATGGAAAGTGGCGCGTAGTAATCTACGATATCAAGGAAGACAGAAAGCGCATGCGCAGAGAGCTTCGAGATGCTCTTGAGTATTTCGATTTCACCCCAATTCAGAAAAGCGTGTGGGTGTATCCGTATCCATGCGAAAGTCTGCTCGCAACACTTAAGGCAGATTTTAAGATCGGGAAGGAAGTGTTGTATTTGGTCGTCGATACACTTGAGAATGATAAATGGCTCAGGAGACACTTCCGTTTGGAAGACTGAGTGAATGATGCGAATTCCGTAAGAAATGTGCCCAAAATAAAATCTGAACTCATATTCGCTAATTTGTTCTATCGCACAAATTAGCGAATATGATGAAAAGAATAAACGGGGGACAGAGTTAAGAGCAACCTGCCTATTTCTTTTTGGCAATAATCATTCCTGAAACTCCGAATGGGAAGTTCATAAATTTGAGACATCTGCGTTCAAGATCGAATATCACAAATAATATTTTATTGACCAGGCCGTCTCCGGTCTCTGCCTCAGATTCCATTTTGATACCAAGTAGTCTCACGCTGATGCGTACAAGTGCAATGAGCGGGAAGAGAAACGTATTGAAGTAACTTCTGCGTAGGGTAGTGAAACCCAGTCGCTCAAATTTCTCGACGAGTATCGGTAGCCGATAGCGTCGATAGTGCTGACTCACATTATCGGTCACGCTCCATAGTGACTGGAATGTCGGTACAAAGATAATCGCTGTCCCGCCCGGTTTGAGTACACGATAGATCTCAGTCATGCCGGTCTCGTCGTCCGGCAGGTGTTCGAGTACATCAAGACAAAGCACCGCATCGAATGAATCGGGAGGACAGCCTGTCTCCTCCACACTGCCAAGGCGCACGTCCTTCACCCCGCGTGACTTACAAAAATCGACCGCTTGCTGCGAGAAATCAATGCCAGTCGCAGTGCCGTAGCGTTCGAGTTCTTTGGTAAGCGCCCCGGTGCCGCAGCCGATGTCGAGAATTGCGAGATCAGACCCATTGGTATAGGTACGAATGAGATTGTGCACCAAGCAGCGCCTGACGGCATACCACCAGTGCTTCACTTCGTGGCTGTAGAGGGTTTCATAATGGACACTTTTCACTCTCAGAGTCTATCAGAATGCATGCGCGGGGCAAAATCCTACCGTTTGTCTAATATTTTTTCGGCTTGTTTTAGCCAAATCGTGCTGATACACTAGGTGAACTTATGTCTTCGCAAAACCGTTTTGGCTATGAATGGGACAAATATTCATGGGTCGATGAGAACTATGAAGGGCAGTTCCGCAACTGGACCAGTCCCATGACCCCGGATGACTGGAAAGGGAAGCGCATTCTCGATGTTGGCTGCGGCATGGGGCGTAATAGTCTTTGGCCGATGAAATGGGGCGCTGCATCCGGTATCGCATTCGACTACGATGAACGTTCGGTCGCACGTGCCAAGGAAACACTCAAGGACTTTCCAGCTTCGCAGGTGCTGTTCAAAAGTGTTTACGAAATAGACTGGAAGTACGAATTCGATATTGCTTTCTCCATAGGCGTTATTCACCACTTAAAGGATCCTAAACTTGCGGTGAAGAACATGGTGAATGCTCTTAAGCCGGGAGGGAAGCTCCTCCTTTGGGTGTACGGTTACGAGGGGAATGAATGGATCGTGAAGTACGTAGATCCTGTTCGGCTTCATATCACTTCAAAACTACCACCTTCAGTCGTACATTTCTTATCGTATTTTTGTTCGATCCCACTTTTTCTCTTTGTAAAGATGTTCCGTGGACCTAGTGAATACCTCAAACAACTTTCCACGTTCGATTTTTGGCATATTCATAGTATCGTGTTTGATCAGCTCATTCCTGATGTAGCGAATTATTGGAAAAAAGAAGAAGTGGCTGCACTTACTCAAGGTCTCCCACTTAGCGATATAAGTGTCAATCCTCCGCCGAACAATTCCGGGTGGATCCTTAGGGCCATTAAATCTTGATATGAATAGTGATCGAGAAACTCAAACCGAAGATATTCGCGATTTCTTCAAGCGTTGGCCGAAGTTCTATTATTTCATCGGTGTCACTTTTGGCCCTCTTTTTTTTGGAGGTCTATCTGCAAGATCGTATCTTGATAAGTATCAACAAGATGGAATGATACTGAATATTGGCTCAGGCCCAAAACTTGTTCGTCCTGATGTGGTCAATGTTGATATTCATCCATACAAAGGAGTAAAGATCGTTGCTGATGTACACTCGATACCACTTTCTGATGGAAGTGTTTCACTCATCATTTCCGACACGGTTCTGGAACATTTGCGCGACCCACGTGTTGCAGTAAAAGAAATGTACCGTCTACTTAAGAGTGGGGGTACTGCATATGTTGTAATGCCATTTCTCTATCCATTCCACTCTTCTCCATCAGATTATTTTCGTTTTTCAAAACAAGGAGCACTTGAACTTTTCGCAGATTTTGAAGTGATTGAGATCGGAGTGCGTGCTGGTCCTTTCTCTGCTCTCAATGCACATCTAAATCATATGTTTGCTGCCATCTTCTCTTTTGGCTCGCCACAACTCTATTCACTTCTACTTAATCTTGTCATGTTCCTGACCTTTCCAATAAAATTACCCGACATCATTTTCAATCATTGGCCAGAAAGTGATACTGTTGCTGCGTTACTTTATTGTGTTGTAAAAAAGAAATAGTATGGAACGATTGCGAAGATATGTATCACGGCACGGGATCGCACTTGCATGTTCGATTGTTGTCGGAACACTCTGTGTCCTTCCGCAATTCCTTGCACCGCTTGCGCTCGGAGGGGGCTATAAGGGTCTTGAATTTCTGTACATCGATGACGAGCTGACCTATCGTTCACTCATACACGAAGTACTCGACGGACACCCAATGGTAACTTCTCCGCATCTCTACGAGTACAAAGATTCACCGGCGATTGTCTATCCGATCGGAGATTATTTTTATGCGATACCCGCGCTTGTTTTCGGGCTTGCCTGTGTAATTATCGCGAGTAAATTTTTATTTCCAGCGCTACTGTTTTTCCTAGTCTATCTTTTTATACGAAAACTCACAGGAGGAGAAGGTTATGCTGCTATTGCAAATGCCATTGCTATTGGACTTATGGTGACGCTTGGGATGGAGCTGATAGACATTCATTACCTGAAAGGACTTCTTTCGGGCAGCATTCATACAACACACTTGATACTTTGGACGCGGTTGGTGAACCCTATTACCGGTAGTTTACTGGTGTTTGGCTTGCTTGTCTCTCTTTGGAATGTCGTAGAAAAAGGACGCAAAAGCGATATTGTGCTCGCGGGGATACTTGCTGCAGGTACGGTCGGTTATTTCTTCAGTCTTGCGATTTCGCTCTCACTTCTTGCTGCATGCATCGTAGTCTTTTTATTTCAAAAAAAGTGGACAGAGGCAAAGCGGGTTCTCTCAGTACTCTTCATCACGCTCCTCCTCCAAGCACCATATTGGTATCAAACTCTACATGCGCTCGGAGGGGAGGCGGGAAGAAAGCTTGAAGGGCGCAATGGTATGTTTTTTACTCATGCTCCAATGTGGAACAAACTATTGATCGCGACCTCAATCTTTGTGGTATTCAGTTTTTTCTACGCATATGTATTCAAGAAAAAGAAAGAAATCTTTTCTCCACATGTGCATGCCTGGTCTTTCATCTTCACGCTTATGCTCGCATCATGGATGGTATTTAATGAGCAAGTGATCACTGGTCGTGAAATTTGGCCGTATCATTTTGTTCAGTACACAATCCCGTTCTGTTTTATAATGTTCTTCACCACCTCATATCTTGTGTGGAGAAATCTTTTTCCACGGTTATGGATATATGGAGTGCTACTCATCAGTCTCATTGCTCTGTATTCAGGAGTGAGCTCAGCAGGAAGTTATATGTATCGCATTTCAGATTTTAAAAAATTACAACAATCAGCTCCTGCGCTCGCATTTCTCAATCACTTGCCTCAAAAAGATTGTGTCGTACTCGTAACCGACTTCGACAAAACGCTCGAGCGTCTCATCCCGGCTTATACGCGATGCGACGTCTACTCCTCGGGCTATGCATTTTATGGCATACCCGAAGATCGACTACTCCACAATTACCTACTTAGTCTTCGCATGAATGGGGTGACCGCAGAGGGAATCGATAAGTTTCTTGATACTCATGACGGGGAAGTACGCTCAATGTATTCCGAGAATTGGACACAGGCATTTAGTATCACAAGAGATGCATGGCTCACAGGACATTTGGAAGATGTAAGTCGCCAGTATAAAGAATTTTTGAAAAGCGATCTTGAGACCCAATTGAAGGAGTATCGCGTGGATTATATATTTTCCTCAACTGAGTTGACAGGTACAGTTCTCAAGGAGTTGTCGGACATTTCTCCTGCGACAATTTTGAGTGGTGTCTACATCTACGCCACTCAACCGAAATGATCTATTTGTCTGCGTAGTGTCGTGCTTCGCTTGCTCCGAGGGTACTTACTTGCTACTATGCAAGTGTAAAAAACATTCCGCACATGAATGAACATCACGCTGAACAAAAACTGATTCCATCCCAATTCCAAAGTGAAGATGAGTGGGTTGCATACTACACAAAGTCTCATCTTTCAGCAGGATTTGATTATAGGGAAAGTCATTTGCCGTACTTGGTCATAGATGGACTTTTGGAAAAATATAATCTTCTCGAGATCGGTTGTGGTACAGCTGGGTATCTCAAACTCCTAAAAAACCTCGATCATTTCACCGGCATTGATTGGAGTGAGAAAATGGTGAACGTGGCAAGGAAACTGAATCCTGAGCACGAGTTTACTGCTGTCCTTTTTGAAGATTTCCAGTCTCAAAAAACCTTTGATGTGATCATTGATTTTGTCACAGGAATGTATGATCGCCCTAGTCAAAAAAATATCGATAAAATATTTTCACTACTCAATAAAAATGGAATTGCGGTGATTTCAGTAAGGGCACATAGGATCACTCTGAAGGAAAGGATAGGCGATGTCATAAGGAGAAGGAAAAATCTCAAAATATCTGAAAGAGAAATGCAGAGGATTTGTGAAAAATGGAATAAGCTCTTTAGTATATCAAAAAGGTCAGGATCTTTAGATATAGAAATATACTTTTTACAAAAGCCATAAACGGTGAGACTTTTCGCCTCCATATCAGGTTATACTAGAGTCTATGGAGTCACAGGCAATATCACTTAGGGATTTTTTTTCCATCTTTTCGCGCTCGTTTGGCTCGTATAAGCGACAGATCGCGCTGCTTACCGTACTCGGTTTCGTAAATGGACTATTGGGCGGTATCGGCGTATCAACGGTCATACCTCTCTTCTCATTCATGACAGGGAGTGGTACTCCTGGGACAGACATCATCTCAGTCCATCTCATGCAGTTCTTCTCATTTTTTGGGATTCCTTTTACCTTTCGCTATGTGATTTTTTTTATCCTTTCCTTGTTCATACTAAAAACTTTATCGACATTACTGGCAACATATGTGAATTATCGTGCGACGCTCCTGTATCAGGAAAGGACCCGTCTCGCACTGCTTAAAGACGTACTCATGTCGAATTGGCAGTATTTGCTGACGCAAAAGCTTGGGCACGTTGAAACAGTCATGGTTAAAAATATTGAAAAAACAGGAATGCTGCTTGAACAGACAAGCGCTGCGCTCATGACCATCACGACCATCATCGCATATAGCATCATCGCATTTAATATTTCCTCAAGGATCACTCTCTCGATACTTGCGACTGTTGTTGTTGCATTTGGACTCATGCGGATGTTTCCAAGGAAGGTAGAGCGCCTTTCGATGCGGGTTGAGGAGATTTATCGCGAGATCGCGCACCATATCAATGAGAGTATTCTCGCAATGAAGATCATCAAAGCACGAGGTGTCGAAAGCGATGTGGCCCAACGGGCAAGGCCGCTTTTTGAAAACGTTACTCGTGAGAGTTTAAAAATTCGCATGAGTATCGCCGTTCCTGGTGCGATGCTTGAACCAATTTCTGTAGCACTTGTGGTCGCTGTACTTTTATTTGCACGCAAGATCCCAGGTTTCAATCTGGCATCGCTTGCGGCAATCATATACGTCATTAAACAGATATTTTCTTACCTCATTCAAGTTCAAAGTTACGTCTTTTCAGTGCGCGAGTACGCTCCGTATGCTCGTATGGTGCTGCACTATAGCGATATCGCAAAAAAGAACAAGGATCTGCAGATTGGAACAGCACCATTTGTATTCAATAGTAAACTCGAGTTTCGTGACGTACATTTTGCGTATGAAAATGGAAAAGAAATATTCAATGGATTATCTTTCTCTATAAAAAAAGGAGAGTTGGTCGGTATCGTCGGTTCTTCGGGCGCAGGCAAGACAACTCTCGTTGACCTCTTGCTGCGACTGTTTCAAACTCGCAGTGGGGGAATATTCCTCGATGGAGTTGAGAGTAGTCAGATTATTCAGAAAGAATGGCACACGCATATCGGTTATGTTCCACAGGAAGTGTTCCTCTTGAACGGGAGTATCCGAGAAAATATCAGATTTTATGACGAGTCAGTTACCGATGATGCAATGAAGGAGGCAGCAAAACTCGCTAATATCTATGATTTTATCGAGGAGCTTCCCGAAAAATGGGACACAGAGGTCGGCGAACGAGGCGTGATGCTTTCGGGTGGGCAGAAGCAGCGTATCGGTATCGCTATGGCGCTTGCCCGAAAACCAGAGATCGTTATTTTTGACGAAGCGACCAGTGCGCTTGATAATGAATCTGAGGCTCAAGTGAAAGAGGCGATGGAAAATATGAGAGGAAAAGTAACCGTACTTGCAATCGCGCATCGAATCTCGACGGTGCTTGATGCTGATCGTATCATCACCTTAGGCGGCGGTAAGGTACTCGAAGAGGGTAATCCTAAAGCATTGCTTGCCCGTCCCGATTCATATTTGGCAAAGATGCAGCAGATCACTCACGGATAACCAAACGCATAATCATATGGAACTCATAAAAAAGAAAGAGCAGGAGGAAATATTCTGGAAGCATTGGGATACACTCGTCCTGCGCACATCAGCAGGCCCCAGATACATGCAGAGCGCGATACGGAATTTTATCGAGATGTCGGAAAGCCGCGAATTACTGAAAGTTGATGAAAGTGCAGTAGTTATTCAAAACAACGAACCGGTCGGCGCGGTATTCTTACCAATAGAAGAAAAAGACGGAGTGCGCAGCATCAGTTTCAGTGGAAGACATACCATGGCACCGCTCTTCACCAGTGACTTTGCACGTAAAGAGTTGATGGGTTATATAGACAAAGTAGCCCGCACGCAAAACGTAGCCAAGACTATGTTCGTTATCGATCCGCTCCTCAAAGCATCGTATCCGTACAACTTCTTGCTCGCGCACGATTACCTTGATGATTCATTCCTCACCTATCTCATCGACCTTACACTCCCGGGCGATCTCCTTAGGCACTCCCGAAGGGGACACCGTTCGGATATTAAAACCGTACTCAAAAATCCTGACTACGTGCGGTTTGTTGTCGATAAGATGCATTCGGATTATGACCTGCACGAAGAATACCGTGAACTGCATCGTATTGACGCTGGTCGTGTGACTCGCTCAAAAGATTCGTTCGACTCACAATACAAAAAACTCACCGACGGCAATGCGATACTCTGTGGGGTCAGATACAAAGGGAAAGTTATCGCCTATGCATACTATGAGATGTACGAGGATAAGGCGGTTTATGCATCCGCCGCAGCTGACCCAGAGATGACTCATCTCCCGCTCTATCACATCCTCATGTGGAGTGCGATGGAATATTTTCAAAACAAGGGAGTGAAATGGATAGATGTCGGACAGCCTGCTAATCCTTCAGCACAGTTCGGATATATTACTGACGATAAGATCAAGAACATCGCCCGCTTCAAACGCGGCTTCGGCGGGACATTTGTCGATGAATCGCGCGGAGTGAGGTATTACAGCAAAGCACTTTTTCTCAAAGAAACAGAGGCGTTCAGAGACGGTTATATAAAAGTTATAGATCAAAACGACCATGTACAAGAAACAGAATGAACGCATCATTGCGACCATCGAAGCGCGCATGACCTCATCGCGCTTGCCGGGGAAGGTGCTGCGCCCCATTGCGGGAATGCCTGCGCTTGAGATGCTCATCATGCGCCTAAGGCAGAGCAGATACCTCGACGGTATATGTATTGCAACCACCGTGAATGCCGCCGACGAGCCGATAGTCATGCTCGGAGAGCATCTCGGTGTTTCAGTATTCCGCGGCAGTGAAGAAGACGTACTCGGACGTGTACTTGGTGCAGCTACATATGCACATGCAGATGTGATCGTCGAAATTACTTCTGACTGCCCGTTTATGGACGCGGAAATCGTTGACCGGGGGATATCGGAATACTTCGAACATGAGGTGGATTATGTTGGCAACACAACCGAGCCCGACCATCAGACATTCGCCAACGGATTCGATGTACAGGTGTTTTCGACTAAGGCACTTGCTGAGGTCGACACACTTACAAAAGACCCAGTAGACCGCACGCATGTTTCATACTATATTTACACCCACAAGGACCGTTTCCGCTGCTACAATTTTGAAGCTGACCAAGACACGTATGGTCCTGACCTACGCATGACGCTCGATGAGGAGAATGACTACAAAGCACTATGCGCGGTCGCCGATGCATTACTGCCGCAGGATCCATACTTCTCAGCAACTGCTATCGTAAAGTATTTACGGAATCATCCCGAGGTCGTCGCCATCAATGCAGAAACCAAGCAAAAAAAAGCATATGAACTCTAAACACTTTAAAATCTATACCGCAGCTATTATCGGCAGCGGGAGAATAGCGTCGACGTTTGATGATCCGAAGTCGAAAGCGATACTTACGCATGCACATGCACTTACCGTCCATCCCCGCGTGAGGCTTATCGGCATGACAAACCAGGTCGACAAAACTGCCGGGAAGCACGAGGCAGATAAATGGAAAACCAAGTTCTATCCTGATTTGAAGAGCATGCTCGCAGAGCGTCCGGATATCGTTGTGATTACAACTCCTGATGATACGCATGCGAAACTGCTTGAGGAAGTTTCACTCGAAAGACCAAAGCTTATCATTTGCGAAAAACCTGTTGGAATGTCGACACAGGAACTTAAGCGCCTCACCGAGAGAGTGATGCCGATGAAAATTCCGACTCTGGTCAATTTTTCTCGCCACTTCGACCCTGTTGTGCACGAGGTGCAGGGTGCGCTTCGTAAGGGTACATACGGCAATGTGATATCTGCGAACGGCATCTATACCAACGGCATACTGCACAATGGCCCGCATCTCTTCGATTTAGCTCATTTCTTCTTCGGCAAACTCAAAAGCATCAAGGGACTTTCAAAAACCCTTGATCATTCCAAAACAGCTCCCAGTGTTTCAGGATTTGCGACGTTTGAACATTGTCCTCAGTTCTCAATAATGACCGGAGACGAAAAGGCATATTCGGTGTTTGAGCTTGAGATATACACGGAAAAAAAACGTATCCACTTCACCAACTTTGGTTTTGAGGTAACAATGCAGGATGTAGTACCTGATCCGATGTACAAAGGATTTCGTGCACTCGCAAAACCGGTCACAATGAAAACAGGGCTTGATCATATGTTTGAACACCTCTATACCCATGCGGCACTCCTCCTCGATAAGAAAGTAAAGCCCATGTCTACACTTTCTGAAGCAATACAAACGCAGCAGACATCACTCAGATTACTCGCCTCAGCTAAATAACTCTCATTATCATGTCAGACACGTCAGAACTTGCAATAAACGGCGGCACTCCGGTGCGCAGCAAAGATAAACTCTTCCCAGGCTACAATACCATCGGCAAGGAAGAAAAAGAGGCTGCCGTGCGTGTCCTCGACTCGGGAGTACTCTCGAAGTATCTCGGATGCTGGGACCCCGATTTCTATGGAGGCAGTGAAGTACAGGCGTTCGAGAAAGAGTGGGCGGAAAAATTTGGCGCCAAGTACGCTGTATCGATGAATTCTGCAACCTCGGGACTTATTGCCGCCATAGGAGCTGCAGGAATCGAGCCGGGGGATGAGGTGATCGTTTCGCCGTACACCATGATAGCGTCTGCGACCGCCGCACTCTTTTACGGAGCAGTACCGGTCTTCGCTGATATCGAACCTGAATATTTTTGCCTTGACCCGGTATCGGTCGAGAATGCAATCACACCCCGCACCAAAGCCATCTTGGTGGTCGATATCTTGGGTCAGCCATATGATGCCGAGACAATAAATGCCATCGCCAAGAAGCATAACCTCATCGTCATCGAAGATTGTGCTCAGGCACCGGGTGCAATGTACAAAGGGAAGTTTGCCGGCACCCTCGCGGACATCGGCGTGTACTCGCTCAACTATCACAAACATATTCACACCGGAGAGGGGACTGTGGTGGTCACCGACAATGAACTGTTTGCCGAGCGGCTTCAGCTTATCCGTAATCATGCTGAAGCTGTGGTTGAAGATAAGGGTGTTACCAATCTTGTGAACATGGTCGGACAGAATTATCGTATGACTGAGATTCATGCGGCAATAGGTCGTGAACAGCTGAAGAAACTCGACGGGCTCATCACCGAGCGCCAGAAGAACGCGGCATATTTCGCTGAGAAACTTTCAGATATGCCCGGTATCAGACCGGCAAAAGTACGCGACAGTGCAACCCATGCATATTATGTGCAGGCATTTCATTACGATGAAAAGGTCGTTGGGGTTCCGCGCGATAAATTCCTCGAGGCGGTACGCGCAGAACTCCCTGCGTCTCTCTTGCGTGAATCAGACGGACCGCTCATCTCCGGTGGTTATGTAAAACCGCTCTACCTTCAACCGATAT
The DNA here is from genome assembly GCA_043743715.1 of bacterium. Lineage (GTDB taxonomy): Bacteria > Patescibacteriota > Minisyncoccia > Phycocordibacterales > UBA6899 > MHLP01. The sequence continues at coordinate 35,985 of JAYTWK010000055.1, read as the reverse complement.
TTCAGAAACAGATTGCATTTGGTTCAAAGGGTTTTCCGTTCCGCTCGGAATTCTATAAAGGCGTAGCGAAGTACGAAAAAGGCATGTGTCCGGTCACTGAGCGGATGCACTATACGGAATTATTTCTGCACGAACTGATGCGCCCCGGAATGACCAAAGGTGATCTTGATGACGTAGTCTCTGCCTTTCACAAGGTCTATCGAGGGCGCACTGAAATTAAGTAATTTGGATGAATAATTTCGCCACAACGCCCATTTGCTTAGAATATTTGGCTAGGGTAACATGTTCTCTACATGGAAACAATCAATAAGAAGGAGGAGAGTATGCTTCCGATGAAAGTGACGCTACATGAGGCGCTCCGGCTCGCAGGAAAAGGCGGACTGAAATTGATGATAAAGATGCTCGTCTACCCCGAGCGCCCCCTGTTTATAGGTTCTTTCCGTGAATACCTCATGCAGGGGAGAATGGTTCTGCAGGCGGTGTACGGTCTACGAGCGATGTATTTCCTTGCGCGTCGCGGTTTCGTGTTTGACGTCATTTCCGTGACTGAGCAGTCAAAGCACAACGTCAACGTCATTGATCACAATTTTTGGAATAAGTTCGATGTGTTCCGGTTTTCCCGTCGCGCTGAGTCACTTCTCTATCTCTTGATTTCAGCTCATGCAAACAAGAATGGAAAGACCCTTTCAATTGGACCGAAGAACGAAGGCGAACTACTTCTCTTTAAGGCGCACGGATTCAAAGATGTTGTCGGCATCGATCTCTTCACCTATTGCCCGAGTATTCTGATCATGGATCTCCACGAGATGACCTTTCATGACAATACGTTCGACACCGTCAACTGTGCATGGGTACTGCGCTACGCCTACGATCTTCCGAAAGCTATCAAAGAGATTGTGCGCGTATCGAAACCGGGAGCGCTGATTGCTTGTTCACTGACATACACCGAGGAGGTGGGATACAGTACAGGCACGGTGTGTGATATCGCTGGTGTGCTGTCACTGTTCGGCGAGCAAGTCGGTCATGTATTCTGGAGAGATGATGTCGATCATACTCCTGGGCGCAAGACGAGGCTTGTGTTCCAACTTAAGAAGTAAAGAACGGAATAATTATGCTATGAACATAGGCAAAAACGCGCATTTCATCTTTCGTCAGCATGTCAGAAAAAAGAAACTGACTGATGTTCTTTTGCCGAAGATTTTTTTTAATCCAGTTGGGGCTATTTCGTATTTCGTTTGCGGTACAGCGTTTGAGACTCGGATATACATACAGAACTATTTCCCATTGCTTACCGATTCGAGTGACGCCGGAGCAAAGTGGTCGGTTGATATTTTTAGTGCAAGTGGAAACAAGATCGAAACAAAAACAGGAACACTCCATGGAAGTGCTGGCGCGGTTATCACGCTCTCTGATGAAAAGAAATATGGCGCATTCGGTATACTGTGGGTGAAGATTGCATTTGATGACAAAGAGTACACCGCAAGTAAGCCGTTTGGAACGATTTTCTTCACTGAACTTACCAGAAGGACCAAAGGGAGGACACACAAGATACTGATGCATAGTCTCGGTTTTCCCACCGCGAGTTTTTATGAGTATGACCGGACTTCGACCGGTCTCATGCTTCCGGAAGACAGTACTCCAAATCTTCTTTATGCGAATGGTTCACAATTGAGAGGAAGTAGTGCGTCCATGTCGCTCGCAGTCATCAATGCAAAACGTGAGTCGCTCTCGCTTACTCTTCCCAACATTGAAACCTCGCTTGGTGCTAACAAAGTTAACCTCTTTGACATTGAACCTCACCTTGGCGCTCATATTGGCAATGAGCCATTTAGCATTCGGATGAGTGGAACAAATATTCTCGGAAAACCGCTGATCATTATGGAAGGCGCCGAGACCTTTAAGGGGGACCACCTTTGATGCTTATGAAACCTGAGCTCACCATCCCACCATCGAATTTTTTCTTCTCTGGATATTTTCGTATACCGAAAGATAAGACGAAGAGCTTATTTATCTATCAGAATGATTCGTCTGGAGTCGAAGAGATATCTGCAGTCATATTCCCGCCCGAAGGGATCATGACGAGAAAGCACCAGATTATCCAAAGAACACTTATGCCGAGTGAGTCGCTTGTGCTCGATACTGATGAAATTGAGAAGCGTTTTAGTGACGCGATCGTAGAGGGTACGATATTACTTTGTGTGAGCGGTGAAAAATTCAATAAAAAGACGCTCACTTCAAAGGATCTCGCACTCCACTGGAACTCAGCTTCAGGTGGGACACTGTTTGCGATTGGGCCATTTAATGAGGTCAATGCAGGACCAGACAGATCAAAGAAGAATTTTTTTATGTTCTGTCCGGTCGTGGTGAAGGGGGGGGAACTTGATACCTTCAACATTATTATCAATCACTCCTCAGACATGTCCTATGAAGATTCAGTCGAGCTTGTTCCGAAGCTCAGCAATCTCTCTGGAGATATACTTGTTGGCAAGCCCTTTAAAATTCCACCGTTCGGTTGTGCTTCGCTCAGTATTGGTGGACACTTTGGGCAAGAAGGGATCGAATTCTTGAAGAAAACTGAAGGACACGGGGGTATGACCATCCAACACCCAGGGCATATCCTGGTTTCGTATTTTGGACAGGTAGATAATCAAGGCAATATCATCTGCGGGAATCATACCCAGCCACCTTCTGGTGCAGTAGGATTACTCAAAGGCAAAGAGATGTTGAAGAATGAGATTAAAAGAAGATTTCCATTCCTTGTAGAGTGGAAAAATAACCTCAGATAGCAACATGAAAGATTTCCCTTTAGTACTACGAGTTGCACAGAAACGCATGATCGCGAAAGATGTACTCTTGTGTGAGCTTATCCTTGTTGATGGGATTAATTTTGATTTTCATCCAGGGCAGTACCTCACACTGCTCATTCCAGATGGAAAGGAAATTAAAGAACGCTCATTTTCTATTGCCTCTCATCCTGAAAAAGGAGTCATCGACGTCATCATTAAGATGCGTGCCGGAGGTCTTGCTTCTAATTTTTTCTCGAGAGTTGCTCTCAATGAGAAGATACGAGGAAGTATGCCAAAGGGAAATTTCGTGCTTGAAGAGAAAGAACAGCCAGCGGTGTTCATCTGTGCGGGTGCGGGAATCGCACCGATCATTCCCATGATTCTTGAACTTCTAAAAAAACGTACCACCGAAGAGCCAGTGCAGCTACTCTTCTACAAAGAGCCTGAAGGTTACGACGAATTGCTCGAGGAGCTACGTGGACTTGCAGATTTGCACCCACATTTTAAATACAATATTGTTACTGATGAAGAGGAGAGTACAAAATTTCTTTCCGGATGCGGAGATAGTCAAGCGGGATTCTATATTTGTGGAGGGACGGAGTTTGTCGGCGCAATGCGGTCACAGCTCGAGAGTAAGGGAGTGAGTGGTGAGGAGATACATTTTGAACGCTAATGTTCATTCTGCATACACGCGAGATATGAAAAAAGAGAAATCACTTCACATAGGATCGCGACATCCAAGCGCGAAACCTGCTTCACTTTTGCCGCAGGTTCTTGTCATCGCCCATGATGCGGGAGGAGCTGAGATCATTGCTGCCCACATACGAGCACGAAGAGACAAAAATGAGTTTCATGTATATGCTGCTGGACCCGCAGTAAAGATATTCCAGCGTGAGGGAATAACTATTTCACGCGTCACAAAAGAGCGACGAGTGATCGCATTGGTGATTGACCAGCATCTCGACGTTTCTTATGCACTCTTTGGGAGTGGCTGGATGACGAAGATTGAATCTACAGCACTTCTTCTGGCTCGAATGAAGGGGCTAAAGAGTGTGGTGTACCTCGAGTCATGGTCAAATTTTCGCGAACGATTCGGTTATCCTGAAAAAAACTGGAGAGATAGACTACCTGATCAAATCTGGGTGGGGGATCGCCCCGCACTTCTCCTGGCAAAAAAATTCTTTCCGAAGATAAGTGTTCGCTACATGCCGAATCAGTATTTTAGGGCGGTCAAGGAACGATATACAAAAGAGAAGTTAGGGTCGGCTCGTCCCCATGGTGTACTGTTTTTAAGCGACGCGGTAGCTGGCATGGAGGAGATATTTGGAGAACTACTGGCAAATCTTCCTCGACAAAAAGCCCCTCATCACATACGGCTTCGTTTCCACCCAGCTGATGACCACACGCGCTACGATGACTTAATCAAACATTATGCTCGCACGGTCATTATCGAGAAATCAAAAGAAAAAGATATCGTCCGCGACTTTCTTTCTGCAAAGGTAGTTATCGGTACTGAGACCGTTGCGATGGTGCTTTCGGTACTCTGTGGGATCCGGACCATCAGCATTACACTCCTGGGGAAACAAAAGGCCCCGCTGCCGTTCGAAGACATCATCCGTGTAAGAAATGCCAAAAGCGCAGCGCGCTTGATTTAAGGATTATTCGTCAGTAATATGGGAACACTATGGATTTAGAAATTGTAAAAGGAAAGACAGTACTCGTCACCGGCGGCACAGGATCATTCGGAAAGAATTTCATCAAGCATATCCTTGCGAATGGCGATCCCAAGAAGGTCATCGTGTTTTCGCGCGACGAACTTAAGCAATCGGTCATGGAGGCAGAGATTCCCGATGAGCGTTTGCGCTTCTTCTTGGGCGATGTACGCGACCTACCGCGACTACAGCGCGCGTTCCACGGTGTCGACATTGTGGTGCATGCGGCAGCATTAAAGCAAGTCCCCGCACTTGAATACAATCCGTTCGAGGCGGTGAAGACCAATATCCTTGGCAGTCAGAATGTGATTGAAGCGGCTATCGACCAGGGTGTAGAGCGTGCAGTACTGGTATCGACTGATAAAGCTGCGATGCCCGCAAATCTCTACGGCTCTACGAAACTTTGCGCAGAAAAACTATTTATTGCAGGCAATGCATATGGAGGCGGGCAAACGCGTTTTAGTGTTGTGCGCTACGGCAATGTCGTCGGTAGTCGCGGCAGCATCGTTGAGAAACTGATACAGAACAAGGGTGCGCATACCGTGCATATCACCGACGAGCGCATGACACGTTTTTGGATTGATCTTGATAAGGCATTCGAAATAGTGCTGTTCGCGCTGACGAATATGGAGGGAGGCGAGATCTTCATCCCGAAAGCGGCGACAATGAAGCTCGCCGATCTGTTCGATATTATTGCACCCAAAGCAAAACGCAATATCATTGGCATACGTCCGGGCGAGAAAGTACATGAAATACTTCTCACGCGCGAAGAAGCACGCCATTCGGTGGATTTCGGTGATTATTATGTGGTACTGCCGGAGAATACTAATCTGTTTAGCAGGACGAAGGCCCAGAAATTTCTTGATAAAGGAAGAGAACTCGCGCCTGACTTCCATTTTTCAAGTGATAGCGAAGTGAATGCGATGCCAAAAGAAGAACTGCTGCGCATCATTGACCGCATGGAAGAATTGATGAAGGGCTCTAAGTAATTCTTCCCATCATGAAAAAACCATTTCTCTCAGGTACGAATATCTACCTACGAACTATCGGAAAGGAGGATCTTACTGAGAAGTATCGCGATTGGTTCAATGATGTGGAGATTTGTGAATTTAATTCGCACCATCGCTTCCCGCAGTACGACGAAGATATGCTCGCGTATTACGAGAGTACTATCGCTTCACACGACAATCTCATCCTCGCTATTTGTGACAAAGCGACCGATGTGCATATCGGGAACATCAGTCTACAGAATATTGACAAGACCAATCAATCGGCAGAATTTGCTATCCTTATCGGCGACAAAAGCTTTTGGGGTAAAGGCGTCGGGAAAGAAGCGATGACGCTCATCGTCGAGCACGGATTTGACCAGCTGAACCTCCACCGCATCTATCTCGGCACGTCAGAGGATAATGTCGGCATGCAGAAGCTTGCGCTCGCACTCGGATGTAAAGAGGAAGGAAGGTTTCGCCATGAGATGTACAAGAACGGTGAGTGGAAAGATATGTTCAAGTACGGACTTTTGCGTGACGAGTATCAGAGCCCAAGAAAATAAAGAAAAATAATATGAAGTTGCTTGAACATGAAGGAAAAGAACTATTCCGTAATTATGGAATAGCAACGCCGCAATTCGAACTGCTTCTAAACTCCGCCGCACTCCCGAAACTTTCTTATCCGATGGTTCTGAAATCACAGGTTGCTACCGGCGACCGCATGAAGAAAGGAGGAATCATCATAGTGAAGGATGAAACAGAATTGAAGATTGTATTACCGAAACTCTTTACACTCACAATCGACGGGATGAAGCCCGAAGTACTCCTTGCTGAAGAACTTATCGCGTATACCGATGAGCTGTATCTCAGCATCTCGTACTCGAGCGAGCATCGCGCTCCAATTCTTTCACTCAATAAAAAAGGCGGCACCGGTGTCGGCAGTGCATCGATTACCGCAATAGATGTGCTTGTCGGTGTAGATGAGGTATTCGTGAATGCCGCGCTTCGCATCGCCGGTATCTCACCGTCTCCTGAATTATCTGCTGTTATTTCTGCATTATGGAAACTTTTTTGCGAAGAACACCTTGTCCTTGCGGAGATTAATCCGCTATTCATTACCAAGGAAGGAAAGGTAATAGCAGGGGACGCGAAGATGGTGATCGACGATGCATTTTCACAGGAGCGTCCGTACGTTGATCTCGATGGCGACATTGCTGTCATCGCTTCAGGCGGCGGCGCATCGATGCTCAACATCGATATATTAGTGAATGAAAAGGGAAGACCGGCAAATTATGTCGAATATTCAGGAAACCCACTTGCATCAGTGGTCGAAGGACTGACTCTCCGGGTACTTTCGCGCCCGGGTCTAAGGGGTGCATGGGTGATAGGAGGCACGGCAAATTTTACAGATATCTATGAAACTCTACTTGGATTTGTTGCCGGATTAAGAAAAGTGACCCCGAAACCTCTGTACCCCATTGTCATTCGAAGAGACGGTCCGCGTCAGCCTGAAGCGAAAGCCATGCTAGAAAAATTCGCAAAAGAAGAAGGTTTCAATATTGAGGTATATGGCCCGGAACTTTCGATGTCTGATTCTGCCAAGAGAATAGTCGAATTAATGAAAAGATCATGAGTCCCGTTAGAAGTCGCGGACACGACACATATCACAATTCCATGAGTCAAAATTATATTATCAATACTAATAAAGTCAGCATGCGAACACTACTGTTCGCGGCCTACTTCTAACGGGATGAGTATTTTAATCGACGAATATACACGAGTTCTTGTCCAAGGGATTACCGGCAAAGAGGGTGGGCGTGCGGCCAAGGAAATGGCAACGTACGGTACCGTGGTTTGCGCGGGAGTTTCTCCGGGGAAGGGCGGAACAACCACAGCGGAGGGTGTTCCGGTATTCGAAAGCGTTGCTGAGGCGATAAATGCATTTCCCGAGATAAACACCTCACTCATCGTTATCCCAGGAAAACTTGTCGGAAAGGCGTGCGAAGAAGCACTCAACGCGGGTATTTCAATTGTGAACATCCTAAGTGAGAAAGTCCCAGTACTCGATGTTGCGCGTATGTATGCGCTTGCAAAAAAGAAACACGCGATGGTCATTGGACCTTCATCGGTCGGGGTCATTACTCCCGGCAAAGTGAAACTTGGCAGCATCGGTTCGGGAGGGCTTGCGGAGCGTGTGTTCATGGCCGGGAATATCGGAGTCATTTCAAAGAGTGGAGGTATGACTTCGGAGATATCGCGCATCCTCACTGAAGCGGGTATCGGTCAGTCGACCGCACTCGGTATCGGCGGAGACCCATTGATTGGTTCCGATCTGCTTGATATTGCATTGTTGTTTGAGAAGGATCCGGACACCAGGGCAATAGTTGTGTTCGGTGAACTTGGCGGCACATATGAGAATCGTCTCGCACAAGCAATAAAGGACAAAAAGATTAAAAAACCGGTTGTCGCAATAATTGCCGGTGTGTTCGGAGAGACTCTTCCTGCGGGTACCATGCTCGGACATGCGGGAGCTATCGTCGAGGGAGACAACGGCAAGGCATCGGTTAAGAAAGCTCAGCTTCGGGCCGCCGGTGCGTACATTGCCGAGACCCCGGAAGAGATCGTTGTTATACTTAAGAAACTAGTAGGTAGTACGTAGTTCGTAGAGCGTAGTAAAATTCACAAATAAAAATATGAAGCACGAAACAAACATTAGTAAAACCGAAGGAGGAGAGCATGAGATCTACGGGCACAAGGTGACCGAGCTTATGAAGCAACATTCATTTGTTGATACGGTATTTCTGCTTTATACCGGGAAACTTCCATCAGACGGAGAACGCATACTTCTCGATGCGATGCTGGTCGCTTCTGCTGAACACGGCATTGAGGCGCCGTCACTCTATGTACCTCGCGTATCGGTCGCTTCTGGCAATTCAGTCCATATTGGGATGGCGGCAGGAATCCTTGCAATAGGAGAGGCGCATGGTGGAGCAGGCGAAGCATCAGGAAGAGTGCTCGCATCAGACGAAAGTGCAGAGGAGATAGTCACTCGTTTTGAAAAAGAAGCGAAGTTTATTCCCGGATTCGGACATAAGGTATACAAAGACGAAGACCCGCGTGCGACCATTATTTATTCGAAAGCAAAAGAAGGGAAAGTACCACTTGTGGCATTTGAGAAAGCTTATGCTATTGAGCAGCTGCTTGAAAAACAAAAAGGGAAGAAACTTCCCCTCAATATCGATGGGGCATTTGCTGCTGGAGTACTCGCACTTGGGATGGACCCTGCTGCGGCAAAAGCGCTCTTTGTATTTAGTCGCGTTGCAGGCATGGGTGCGCATGCGATAGAGGAGAAGATGCAGAAGAACGGCTACTGGCGGCTTGAAGAGTGATACGTATCATGCAGAGCAAAGTGAAATCACTTGAAACGATGTACAATCCTGTTGCTATAGGGATTGGGTTCTTTTTTGTATTCTTCGGGTTCGGTGGGGCTCAGCAGTTCCTTTCCGTGTTTTTGAAACATGCGGGATTTAAGACATTAGGGATAGTCTCACTTCTTCTTTTATATTCTGTCTACCTTGCGGTGAATAGTTATGCACCGACCATTATTGCATGGTTCGGAAGTCCGCGTCGCTCGCTCATTGTCGGAGCTGCGACCTATGCAATATTTCCTGTAGGTGCGGCGCTCAGTTCTCCTCCCATTATCATCATCTGCTCTGCACTTATCGGTGTTGGAGCGAGTTTGCTTTGGGTATCTGCAGACAGAATCATCGCACATGTCTCAAGTGATAATATCGGACGAGGGTATGGGCTCGAGGTCTCCGGTGCACTCGGAGGAAGCGCAGCGGGAATATTCTCCGGCGGTTTCATTGCTGCTGCATGGGGTGAGCAGGCGTTCTTCCTTATCATGGCGCTTGTGACTGCGTGCGGTACACTCCTCCTCCTGCGGGTCCTTGATGTTGAGCTTCCAAAGACGGCGGTATCTCATCGTGCAGAGATATGGAGAGAGGGAGCGCTTCGCTATTCCATTCTTGCCATTATGGCGGCAAGTTTTCTGGCGGCGATAGGTTTCACTTCGCTCTCGCTACGACTTGCCGACATGTTTGGGGTCATTTGGGTAGGTCCGATTGGCGCAGTGCTGAAGCTCGGATCGGTGTTTGGTATCATGTTTGCGACATTTAATGTTTCACCAAGACGGTATCCCACTCTCCTTATCATTGCGCTTTGCGTCATGGCACTATCAGCGTATATGTTCTCCACCTCTATCGGACTCACTGCGTCGCTTCTCACTGCGCTGTGTTTGGGTGCATCAGCGGCGCTGATACAGCCACTCACCATGAGTACACTCCGGCGTTCTTATCCGGCTGAAGGGCTCCTCGGGGTCATATCAGGATATTATGTTTGGACTACCGGAAGCGTGGTGCTCGGCATCGGTATGAATCTTCTGCTTGATCCCATTTGGTGTTTTCGTATCGGTGCTGTTCTCTCGTTACTCGCTATTCCCGGAATCATGCTGATATTGAGAGAAATGCGTTTGGCTGATGAACAAGAACAGAAGCAGATCATATGAAAAAAAGAAACCCCGTATCGATGACCCGATACGGGGTTGGTAGCGTTCAGGCCTTGAGGTAGGTCGCTAGGCCGATCACTGCGATGCCGAGGAGGCCGATGCTGACTGCGATGCGTTCGCTCTTGTTGAACTGCCTTCCTTCACCGAAGAACTTCCAGCCGATCCATGTCCCGCCGACCGCTTCACCAATCATGACGAGCGGTTGATAGACATTCTGCTCGGTCGTGCGTGCGACCGCATAGCTGAGCATGGCGCACAGCACGATCGCGGACGAGTAGTACAACATGAATACAAAATCTCGCACGGAAAGCGAGGCCTTCCCGACCTGCTGGCTTGCCGAGCTGTCCTTGTAGAAGAAAAAGATCAAGAGCGCGGTGGTGAATGCACCCGAGTATTTACCGATCGCAAAATTTCCGGGAGTGAGCTGGTTGAACGACAGATAGCGTGCGAAGAACATCGAGACGCCCCAAGCGATGCTGTACATTGCAACATACTTGAAAAATGTCCCACTCCGCGAAAGCCGATCGAGATCGGCTATGTGCTCGTCGCTCATGCCATCCTTTTTACGCTTCTCCAGTTCGAGTTGTCGCTTCTCTTTCTTTCCAGAAGAGATGAAGTAGCCGACAACAGAGAGGCAGATGATCACGCCAAAGCCTGTGAGAGGAGAGATCTTCGCAAGTTCGTTCAACACGAGCGCGGAGATCATCATTGGGATGAGGTCATCCATGAACGAGAACAGCGACACTTTTGCAAGGGATATCTCGGTTGCCTTCCACATCGCGAAGGTCCCAGCCGCCTCGATCATGCCGATCATGTACACGAGAGAGCTGCGACGGTCCCAAGTGAAGCCGTCGCTCCATAGATGGAAGGCCAGCGCAAAACATATTGCGAAGGAGTATTGAATGAGGAATCGCTTGGTTCTCGAGTGTTGACCCGATACCTGCTTGGAAGCCCACTTCACTGGAAGGAAGGCGATCAGGAGGTAAAGCCACAGCGGAGCGTAGAAGTGCACACGTATAGCGCCAGACCAGCTCTGGTACGCGAACCAGAAGAGGAAGAGGAGGGATGGGATGGCGATGAAGTGCCAGAGGCGTTTGATGTCCATGACTGCCTTTCAGGTTGTAGAGGGACGAGTGAATTTCCGTACATTAATTTAGCATTACTTATTATAGATGTCAAGTAAAGGTAGGCGCAGGATATATGTTATAATTTGCTACATTACAGCTTTCTGGCCGTTATCATTTGCAATAACCCATCATGAAATTTATTCCCTACGGGCATCAGAATATCAATCAGAAAGATATCAAAGCAGTAACCGACACACTTCATTCAGACTGGCTGACACAAGGTCCGAAGGTGAGGGAATTTGAGGATGCACTCGTGAGAGTGACGGGCGCGAAGTATGCGGTCGCAGTTTCGAACGGTACTGCCGCGCTCCATCTCGCATACCTTGTCGCAGGTCTTAAGAAAGGAGATGAAGTCATTACCAGCCCGAACACATTTGTTGCGACCACCAACATGCTGCTCGCGGTCGGTGCAAAACCGGTATTCTGCGATATTAGAAAAGATACGTATAACATCGACGAATCAAAGATAGAAAAACTTATCACCAAGAAGACACGCGCCATCGTACCAGTACACTTCGCGGGCAATCCTCCGGAAATGAAGAAGATTTATGCGCTCGCCAACAAGTACAAATTGCTGGTGATTGAAGACGGCGCGCAGGCACTTGGCGCGTCGTATGGCAAAAATATGATTGGCGCAAGAGGCGACTTGGTGACGTTCAGTTTTCATCCGGTCAAATCTATCACTACGGGTGAGGGTGGGGCAGTACTCACGAGCAACAAAGCCTTTTATGAAAAACTATTGCGCTTACGCAGTCATGGCATCGAGAAAGACGCAAAAGGATTCAATGTCATGACCCTGCTCGGGTACAACTATCGTCTTCCTGACATCAATGCGGCGCTTGGCGCATCGCAGATAGTTCGCCTTAAGGAATTCATTGCAAGGCGCAATCGTGTGGTCGCATGGTACGAAAAGGCCCTCGCAGGAATCCCCGAGATCGTACTTCCGAAAGAGACGAAGGGAGCGAAGAGCGCCTGGCACCTCTATATGATCCGCACGCGCTCGCCAAAAGACAGGCTGCCGCTGTACAATTTTCTGAAAGAACACAATATCGGAGTCAACTTCCATTATCCTGCGGTATACAGTCATCCTTATTACCGAAAGCATGGATACAAAAAGACCAGCTTGAGCGTGATGGATGAATATCATGAGACCGCCATCACCATCCCGCTGTTCCAAGACCTTACGAAGGATGAAGTCGGATATATTGCCCGTACGATAAAAGCGTATTTTTCAAAATAATATGGCGAGACGCAACACACACAGCGAAGTCACAAAACAGAGTCCGATACTTGTCATCGGCTTCGGCTCGATTGGTCAGCGCCACTATCACAATCTGCTGTCGCTCGGATACAAGAATGTCTCGGTCTATGACGTCGACGAGAAGAAACTCCGTGATGCAGGAGTGTTGACAGTTTCGTCGCCAGACGCAAAAACACTTTTGGCATTCGCGGTTGTATTTGTTTGCAATCCAACGAACCTGCATGTGAAAACTGCGCGCGTGGCACTCGCGGCAGGTTGCCACATATTCATCGAGAAACCACTCTCACATACAAATGAAGGGATAATTGAACTGAAGCAAGCTGCAAAAAAGTCGAAGCGTACGGTCATGGTTGCCTGCAACTATCGTTTCAATCAGGGATTCGTGTTTATGAGTGACATACTTCAGTCGAATAAACTCGGAAAGGTTTTGTCCGTACGAGTTGTGGTTGGGCACGACATTGCCGGTTCACGTAAGGGAGTAGATTATCGCAAGACCTATGCTGCGAACAAAAAACTCGGCGGCGGTGTGATCCTCGATTCTGGCTCACACGTATTTGATTATCTCACCGTGCTATTTGGGAAGGTCACGCATGCTTCTGCAGTATATGGAAATGTCGGACCGCATCCGATGAATGCGGAAGATTATGCGTCTATCTCAGCGCGCTTTACATCCCGGGTAGAGGCATCAGTCTCACTTGATTACTTCAGCATTCCCAAGCGTCACTTGGTAGAAATTCAATGTGAGAAAGGCATTGTGTCATGGGATTTTCCTACGAATACTGTCGAGTGGTATGACCCGAAGAAGGGTAGCATGGAGCGCAAAGTATGTTATCAAGGCAAAAGTAAAGATGAGGCGCGTAATGACATGTATCTCCGTGAGTTAAAATACTTTTTTGAGGTTATCCAAAAAAAGAAACCCGCGATTTCAGATATCGCACATGGCTCCGAGGTAGTGAATATGCTTCTCGCGTTAAAGCGTGCAGGGAAGAAGATTAATAAGTAATCATATCAGTATGAAAACCAAAAAACGCAGCGTTGAAAAATCAAAAAAACTGCTTGCACGTGCAGAACAGATCATTCCACGTGCTTCTCAGACGCTATCAAAAGCGCCGGATCAGTTCGTGCGCGGGGTTTCTCCCTATGCTATCGCGAAAGGGAAGGGCTGCCGCGTGTGGGATGTCGACGGTAATGAATATATCGATCTTGGCTCTTCGCTCGGTGCCATCGTTCTGGGGCATCAGTACCCGCTGATAGAGAAAGCCGTGCTCGCTCAGCGCAAACGCGGCGCCATCTTCACACTCCCAGGAGACATCGAAGTAGAACTCGCAGAAGAAATCAAACGCATGATTCCGTTCGTTGAGTCGGTACGGTTTGCGATGAACGGTGCTGATGTGACGAGTGCTGCGGTACGTGTCGCGCGTGCATATACCGGAAGAGACCATATTGCAAAATGCGGATATCACGGCTGGACCGACTGGACTATAGCGACGCATCCGATGCGTAGTGTCGGAGTGCCGCAGGCAGTCAAAGACCTCACTCATGAATTTGCGTACAACAAGATAGAAACACTTGAGAAGATTTTCGAGGAGTACCCCGGACAGATAGCAATAGTCACAATGGAAGCAGTTTCAACCGTACTTCCGAAAGATGGATTCCTTCAGGCGGTAAAAGACCTCACACATAAGCACGGTGCAGTACTCATGTTCGATGAGCTGGTCACCGGATTCCGGCTTGCAAAAGGAGGGGCAGCGGAATATTTCGGCGTCACCCCGGACCTTGTGACTTACGGCAAAGCGATATCGAACGGCGAGCCGCTCTCGGTCCTCGGCGGAAAGAAAGAGATCATGGACGTGCTCGCAGGTCAGGACGTATTTTTCTCAATGACTTCGGCCGGATATCTGCCGAGCATTGCTGCGGCGATAGCAAACCTCAAATTCATGCGCACTCATGATGTGCAGAAGAAATTATGGAAAACCGGAGAGTTACTGCTCTCGCATTACAACAAACTGGCAAAAAAACATGGCATTCCGACTCAAGGAGAAGGCATCGGCCCGCACCCAATGTTCAATTTCAAAGATGCGAACGGTAAAGATGATCTGATCATGAAAAGTCTTTTCATCCAGGAGGCGGCAAAAAACGGGATCCTTAGCGGTTGTTCAAATCTCACCAACTACTCGCTTGAAGTGAAAGACGTACTCGAGGTTGCGAAGCGGCTCGATAAGGTGTTCGCAGTGATGGCGAAAGCAATTGCTGAGGGGAGAGTACGTGAAGCGCTCGAAGGAGAGGCGGTACGTCCCCGCAATAAGCCTTCCGCGTAGGTTTCTTGCTTGCGTTAGTCGGTGACAATCCCGAATTCCTTCATGCACTCTTTCATTCTAGGAACCGAGCCGCCCTCGAATTGAAAGGCAGACAGGCCGTGTGACTTTGCCGCCTCGACATTCTTCAAAGAGTCATCGATGAACAGTGTCTCCCTTGGAGTAGACTCGGCAACAGCAAGCGCGGCTTCATATGCTCCGAACTCAGGCTTCATGATGCCAATCGTATTGGAGAACACCAGATGATCGAAATAGCGTTCGATATGATGCGTCTCCATGATGTCGCGCATCATGAGGTCGGTCAGATTCGAAAGCAGCACCACGCGGTAGCGCGGACGCAGTCCACTCGCAAACTCGAGCATGCCGGGGTAGAGGGTATACGATGAGAGATATGCGTCACCAAGGGCGCCTGAGGTAAGGTCATTGAGACCGAACTGCTGTATGACCCCTTTCCAGAATTCGTAGGTGGTCATTTTCCCGCGGTAGTATAGGTTCGAAAGCTCCTTTGTTGCTGCACCCATTTCGTCCACCGTAAGTCCGGTTTGCGCGATAAGATCAGGGTGCGCGAACGGTTCGCCGGGATTACAGAAGATTCCGGCCCAGTCGAATATTACCGTTTTTATCTGCTTTACTTTGTCTAACGAGGAAGAAGTGGAAGTGTCCTCACTTGTACTTTGGCCGAGTGACGACAAAGACAAAGATCCCATTGAATGAGAACCATGACTCACTGGTGAGGGCCCTGAAGTTCGTTCAGTTTCATCCTGGGTAATTGTGGGATCCTTTACATCGTTTGTGTCCATGCTATCGTACTCAATACTAATCAATAGCATATCAATATGCAATCACAGATTTTTCTCCCCAATAATCACAGCAAATGGCAGATTGCCTATCGAGAGGTTGCACCTGAGGTAAATCAGGAGATTATAGAGGTATTTCTGAAGCATTACGGAGAACAAGGAGATCGGATACTCTCCGTAGAACAGGTAGATGAAACCGAAATCAATAGCAATAATTTCAAGGTGACGTTCGTACGTGCAGGTATGAATCGCGTAATATTGATCCGCAGGTACGGCGAGAAACGCGATAAGGCACTCCTTGAAGCGACGGCCTCCGTGCTCGATCATTTACAAGCAAAGCGAGTACGGGCCCCGAAAATATTACGTTCGAACGAAGAGAATACATTTGAGCGGGAAGGGGCATACACATATACTGCATTTGAATTTCTTGACGGCAATCATTATCGTGGGACACTCCCGGAAATAGCATCGGTCGCTCATGAGCTTGCAAAACTCCATGACTCCCTTGTCGATGTTCCGAACAAAGAAGCACTTGGCAAGGCAGTGGCATTTCCACAGGCGACTCTCGATCTGCGCATATACGATGAGGATATTTGGGAGCGTATTTTTTTAGCCGCAAAACAGACGGATACCGCACGTGGAGATGCCGAGTTTGATGCACGGCTTCTTTCGCACGAAGGTCTTCTGCGTGATGCGCTTATGAGTACCGCACCTGATATGTATGCAGATACTGAACGTTCACTCGTGCATTTTGACCTTCACCCGCACAACATACTGACCGACGGTACGGAGCTTCTCGCGATCATCGATCTTGATTCACTGCGTATGCTTGAGCCTATGCGCGCAGTCGCATTTTCTCTCCATCGCCTTGTTCGCCAATATATTGTGCATATGGCACCCGAAGACATCGATAATGCCACCAAGGAGGCGACACGAGCCTTCCTCGATGCGTATTCGGAAGTGAAGCCACTTACGAGCGGGGAGCTTGAGTCAATCCCATATTTCATCAGGAACGAAGCGCTCTCACGCCTCTCCTATGCAATGAAGGACTATTACTTCAATGGTAATCCGGCGTGGAAGGGTGATCTTGATAAACAGACCGCGACCATCGCCGAAGCGAAGTATTTTGAACTATGAACAACGCTCCACACAAGGTTCTGGCGATCATGCAGGCGAGAATGTCCTCGACTAGGCTTCCAGGTAAGGTGCTAAAAGATGTGGGGGGTATACCGATGCTACAGTATGAACTTGAGCGTTTGTCGCGATGTATGACGATTGATAAGATCGTGGTCGCCACGAGTACCACGAGTGATGATGACGTGATTGAGAGATTGTGCCGAAAAATAAATTTCTCGTGTGTGAGAGGTTCACTTGATGATGTGTTGTCACGCTATATTGAGAGCGCAAATAAATTTCCCGGATATGATATCATTGTGCGGGTGACTGGGGATTGCCCCTTGATCGATCCGCTGGTGGTTGATAAGGTCGTCACTTTTTTCAAACAGCCAGAGTTTGATTATGTGAGCAACGTCCCCTCTGGAGGAGAGACTTATCCCGACGGAATGGATGTCGAAGTGTTCTCCCGCGCTGCGCTCATGGAAGCTGGGGAAAAAGCGACGCTCTTTTCAGAACTCGAACATGTGACCCCGTACATCCGCAATCATCCCGAATTTCGTCAGGGAGGGGTATCGGCAGATACGGACACTTCAGCGTATCGTCTGACGGTGGACACGCCCGAGGATTTTGAGGTAATCAGTTTTTTGATTGAGCATACTGCACCGGATGCCGGGTATCTCGAGTACATTGCTGCGCTCGATGCACATCCCGAAGTAAGAGAGAAAAATACCAAGAGTAAGCGCAATGAAGGGCTCGCGAAGTCGATCGCGAACAATACGAAGATAAAGCAATAATTCTTTTATGAAAACATTCAATGTAGGAAATCGCGTAGTGGGCTATGGTCAGCCGGCATTCATTGTCGCCGAAGTATCATGCAATCATCAGCAGGATTATGCGCAAGCGGAAGCGATCGTGCGCGCTGCTGCAAAGGCCGGCGCTGATGCGGTGAAACTCCAGACCTATACACCGGACACCATGACTCTCAATTCGACCAAGAAGTGGTTTAGGGTCGATGGTGATAGCAATCCGGACAATTGGAAAGGTAAGACATTTTACGATCTCTACAAAGAGGCCTATACGCCATGGGAATGGCATCCAAAGCTGCAGAAACTCGCACATGAGCTTGGGCTCGAGTTCTTCTCATCGCCGTTCGATGCCACGGCAGTTGAGTTCCTTCTTTCGCTCGATGTGCCGTTGTTCAAGATTGCTGCATACGAGTCGACCGACATTCCTCTTTTGCGCAAAGTCGCTAAGACCGGAAAACCGGTGATCGTCTCTGTGGGTTTCGCGACACTCGGCGAGGTCGCGCAAGCAGTAAAGACGCTGCGTGATGCCGGAGCGCGGGATATTGCGGTGCTTCACTGTACTACTTCATATGCAGATAAGGAGCGACGTGAAGAGACCCATCTGCGTACGATGCACCATCTGAAGGACGAGTTCGACGTCGTAGTCGGTTTCTCCGACAACATGGGTGGAGTAAAAGCACCTGTGCTTGCAGCGGCTGTCGGGGCATCAATCATTGAAAAACACCTGGTTGTAAAGCACGACCCTGCGGTCCTTGATGATCGTTTCTCGCTTGATCCAGCGGAGTTCACCGAGATGGTGAACCAGATTCGCGAGCAGGAGATGATGATGGGCAAACCGACATATGGACCACGCACCAAGGATGAGGAACAGAATAAGCGCTATCGCCGGTCACTCTTTGTTTCTGCCGATATCAAAAAAGGCGAAAAATTCACCGAAAAGAATGTCCGCTCGATCCGTCCCGGCGACGGACTTGAGACCAAGTATATCGATGAAGTACTCGGCAAGACCGCTACAGAAGACATTGAGATGGGCACTCCATTATCATGGGATTTGATCGATAAAAAGTCTTAACTATTCTTAACTATTCTGGTCATTTCAGCACTAGTCATATTTGCAATGCATAATACTTTTGACTATATCCACCTGCTTTGCGGGGGAATCAAGCAAGATAGTAGAGGCAGATGGATCAGTACTGATCTGTCAGGAGAAGACATGACGCGTTTCGGTGCACCCGGCGGCAAGCTACGCGTCCTGGCAAGCGCATTGCTTGCAACCCGTCATTCACAGACAATGATCTTCACCGGCGGAGGCAAAGGTTATGGCGTTCCCTCGGGTACGACCGAAGCGCGACCGCTTCTTGCTCACATATTGCGCGATGAGCTTTCTGATGCCGGAGTTCCTCTTGAAAAAATCATACTCGAAGAGGAGTCAAATAATACTTATCAGGAATTCATCGAGCTCAGCAGATTTACTGAAGAACATCCCGGGAAGACATTTTCCGTAGTGACCAATCGCTGGCATATACCGCGCACGCAGACAATACTTGAGTTCAAATTTCCCTCACTTATCGAGCATGCAAAGGTGGAGTTCGTCGCAGCGGAAGACGTGCTTCTCGAGAACGATCCTTCACTCTGGAGTGACGTTATTGAAACGGCATATGCGAGCGATTGGATGAAGCAACTTGCTGAAATCGAGGAGAAGGGAAGGCAACAGATCTTAGAGGGTACTTATAAGTTCAGATAAGAAATTATTATGCAGATCACTTTACGTAAAGCAACCATGGATGATGCGGCAGCACTCCTCACATGGCGCAATGATCCAGAGACCCGCAGGCAATCATTCAATACGGATATCGTTCCTCTCGAAAACCACCTCACATGGCTCGCCGGGGTAATCACGAATCCCGATCGCATTCTTTTTGTTGCAGAACATGAGGGAGTTCCTGCAGGGACTATTCGTGCAGATAAAGATACCGACGGTTCATATGAAATTTCATGGACTGTTGCCCCTCTTATGCGCGGCAAAGGCATAGGAAAAGCAATGCTGAGAGCGGCATGTGAGACACTTGAAGGCAATCTTACTGCACAGGTAAAGAGTGAGAATAAGGCGTCGATGAGTATGGCAGAGTCGGTCGGCTTTGTTCTTGAAAAAGAACAAGATGATGTGCTCTACTATCGACTCAGTAGAAAAATAGCACGCCTAAAATCTTGATATTTATTCACACACAAATACCCCATGGCGTCAGCCCAGGGATGGAGTGAGTCACCGCATCCTGATTGCCTTGTCATGATACGATAGTAGAAATACTCGTGTGCTGCGTCGTTTTGCTTATGTTTTGTTATAGCGTATTAGTGATTTGAAATACGTGTGGTCCTCTGTATACTAGACACACTCAGAGTTCGCCGCAAAAGCAGCTCCCATACAACTTTTTAGCCGTTTTTTTGTTATCAGAGGGTACACTATAATGAAGGAATTTAAAGAAACACACCACAAAGAGATGCGTGCTCGCCTTGCGATGCTTCGTGCAAAACTTTGCGCACGCTCCACGATAAAAAAATTTTCAGCTGAAAACCAAAAGTTTATCGGAACCGACGAAGTGCATCTTGAGAGAACGGTAGCATGGATAGCTCGTGCTCAAGATGCAACACCCGATGATGGTGTAAGTCGAGGAAATGATCTTCTTCCCTCATCTAAATCAAATGCAGATGGTTGGCAGCCTTCATATCCAGAAACAACCGGATATATCATTCCTACAATGATGGATGTCGCAGCATATGCGGGTGATGAGACATTTCTTGATCGGGCAAAACGTATGGGTGAGTGGGAGCTTGCTATTCAACGTGATGACGGTGCAGTTCATGCAGGAAACATTGGCAAGCCTGCAGCGCCTGCAGTGTTCGATACCGGGCAAGTGTTACGCGGGTATCTTGCGTTATACAAAGAAACCAAGGACGAGCGCTACAAACATGCGGCTACGCGTGCTATATCGTGGATTGCCAAGCAAGAACACCACAAAGAGGGTCGCTACATTACCGGTAACCCTTCGTCTGTCGATCAATACATGACGACCTATATGGTCTATGCGCTCGCACCGGTCGGAGCATGGGGTGTCGCGCTCAGCAACAAAGAATGGATCGCTCTGGCTCGACGTTCGGCTCTTGCAACTATGGCTGTGCAAGAAGAGAATGGATGGTTCAATAATTCTGATTTCTGGGAGGCAGAACGTCCACTCCTTCATACGATTGGGTATACCATCGATGGCCTCTTCGACATTGGAGTATTGCTTGGTGAAGAAAAGTTTGTAAATGGTGCGAAGCTTGCGCTCGATGGAGTACTCGAACAGATGGATGCAGACGGACACATTCCAGGGCGACTTGACCGCGATTGGAAGGCAGCTGCTCACTTTGAGTGCTTAACCGGGATTGCACAGGTTGGTGTGACCGCAATGAAGGTATATCAGAGGTCGGGCGAAAGCTCTTACAAGGAAAAAGCCTCACGGGCAAAAGAATTTCTCAAGACCTGCCAAAATAATTTTGATGAAAAACTTGGCGGAGGCATTGGTGCAATGTGGGGGAGTTGGCCAATCTCAGGAGAATATCAATCCTACCAATCACTCAACTGGGCGGCAAAATATTTTGCAGATCTGCTTCTGTATTTTATGCGTGCTACGAAAGAGACTTCAACCGTCCAGGAGTAGTAATAGATTTTGTGGCTGAGATTGCAAGGTATTCAACAGACTGCGTCATTTCTCTGTAGGTTCGAACTACCAGTTCTATCTCAACTGCTTGGAAATCTGCGTTCGAGAGCAATTTTTTGGCTATTTCAGGGTTAAGGAAACATGTCGGTCCATTTCCAGAAAGTGGCAAGCCGACGCCGATATTGTCAATTGTCTGTGAATCAAGAAATATCCCCTTGTGACTTTGGAAAGAGATGCTTTTATCGCCGAGATGCCAAGAGAAAAACTTACCACCAGGTTTGAGGCATCGCACGATCTCTTTATATGACTCAATATGACCTTGTAGGTCAGTATGCTGAAGTGAGACAATGTCAACAATCGCGTCAAAATAATTGTCGGGATATTCGAGCTTGCGGAAGTCGCCAACGGCAAGTTTTGCTGTAACGCTATAGAAATCAAGAAGTTGTTTACATAATTCTATGCCCGAAGGAGAGTGATCAGTTCCATGTGCGTCGAAACCTTCTTTGGCAATCATCCAGAGATTCGCGCCACTACCACAGCCAAGCTCAAGAATCTTGTGTTCCGCACGTTCATTTTTTGGTATTGCAAAAAAGTTTGCTGCGAGAAATTGAATAAGTTGTTCGTTCGGGTATTTGCGCTGAGATGCAAAGCCGTGTGCCTCATACAACTTATCGAATTCAGCGTTTGTTATCATGGTCGAATGATAGCCTAGCTCGAAAACATGGTCAATTGTGAGCCACATTTCTCGTTGCGAAGAGGGGCCATCATGATAGACTATTCATGTTATTTCTTACCTTATTTCGTCGAATATGAATCTCACAGGAAAGCGCATTCTCATTTTTCAGCAGCGCAATTGGGCAATTGCAATAGGCCATCCACTTGCCAAGCGTCTTCAAAGCGAAGGGTGCAATTTAGCTGCACTTACCTTCAAGCCATCGAGCGATAAGTTTATTCGTAGCCAGAAAGAGGTTGTTTACGAAATGATCGAAAGTAACGACGATGTCATCGAGCATCCTTTGGATTACAATATCGATCCATCACTCGATCTCACTGAAGTTTGTCGTGAACTCAAGATTGTTTCAATCTGGCCGATTGTTGGGGCTCTTCGGAGTTTCGTGCGTTCATATAAAGATAAGTATTATTATGGTTTTAAGCAAAACGTTTCAGACAAGGAAACCGTTGAATACATTCTTGCGATGTATGCACTCACGAAAAAGATGTTCACCGAATTTAAGCCTGACCTTATCATTGCTCCCAATTTTGTTTCTTTTCCACATATTGTATTTAGCCTCTATGCCAAAGCCCATGGTGTGCCTATGTTTGCCATTACTGACAATAAGATAAAGGGAAGTTGGATATTTACCCACAGCTATCAAGATAATGCGGGACCCTTCTGGGATCGTATTGATGAACTCGACCGCAGTGCTGAGTCAGCCAATCGCCATAAGGCAAAAACATATATTTCCGGAGTACGCAGAGGAATGCGGGCACAGATAGAAACACCTTTCCAAAAATTAAAAAAGAGCCGACCTCTAATTAAAAAGATCCGCCACATCCTTTCACCATTCCACCAGAGCTTGCGTTGGGTTATGGATCCGAAAAAAAATTACGTAAAGCGGCTCGGCATCACTACCGATTATCGGCCACCACGTATCATTTTTCGTGATCATTTTTGTGCTGACCGATATCAAAAATTCATGGATCATTTTTCGTACGATGCATTTGATACCATCAAAAATTTTGTGTATTTTCCACTCCAAGTACAACCCGAAGCGAGTATTGATGTCACTTCGCCATTTTTTAACAATCAAATTGAAGTTGCGCGACTCATTGCTCAGTCATTACCCGATGACTATGTCTTGGTAGTGAAAGAACATCCAGCCATGGTCGGCATGCGACCACCATCGTATATCGAGAAAATTGCACGAACGGTGAATGTTGCTTTTATCGATTACCGAATCCCTTCAGCACACGTGCTTGATCGTGCTGCCTTAGTCGTGAGTCCCAATAGTAGTACCATCGCGGAAGCAGCATTTCTCAATAAGCCTGCAATCCAAATGGGTGACTCTGGGACAACACTCAAGCTCCCCAATGTTACAAAGCATACCGACATGACAACCTTGGGAGAAAAAATTAATGAGCTATTGAAGGTAAACTTGCATACACCGGAGTATGAACGGAGACTCGAGAACTTTGTTGCTGCAGCGTATGATACCAGCTTTGCGTGTGACTATGTCCGTGTCTGGGAAGAAGGGGATACAAAAGAATTACCTGGTCTTTTGGATGAATTTGTCAAAGAGGCGAAACGATCTCTGTCTTCACACGTATGACGCGAACAGCAGCCATCCGCCACTTGTTTCAAAGTCTTGAACGAAAAGGCATTCGCTCAATTTTGGCGTCGCATTTTGAGAACGGCTCACATGATGCTGGAGACATTGATCTTTTTGTCGAGGAGGAAAGTAAGTCAGACTTTTTGAAACTTCTCAGCGAGATTGGTTGGCTTATGCGACGTGAGCCGGCTGAAGATCTGATTCATGCATTCTTTTATTTCTTGCCAACGAATGGGGATGCGCCCGTGTCACTTGATGTGAAGTTTCGGATTGAATTTCGTGATACGAGCGGTAACCTACTCGTCGCCAACGAACCAAAGGACGTTTTTGATCAAGGTGTAAAGAATAGCATGGGGCAATTCCGACCGAGCGGAACTTACGCACTTCTTATATATCTGCTCCATATTACGCTTGAGAAAAAGAACATATCCGATCGACATCTTGATGAGTTTTCAGATTATCTCCTTCGATACAGGGGAGAAATAAAAACCCCAACAGATGCTGAAGATTGGGAAACCCTTCGTGCGTTTTATGAGTCGGGACTTCTCAAAAAGGACGGCGTAAGCGGAGTGCTTCCCAAAGAAGTGATATATCGGAGATTCACTCAAGTAGCTGCAACATATCCGGCAAAGAAAAACTTTCATTCAGGCTTCGGATACACCGTGTTATTCTTAGGCCCGGATGGAGCAGGGAAGTCAACAGCGATTGTAGACCTTTGTGAGGAATTTGATATAAAAACATCACTGCTTTATCTTGGAGAAAAGCACTGGTATTCGGAGTTGATTGGTCGTCTCTATCACGGGCACAATGGAAGAGTTTTGAGAAAGTGCTTAACTTACGTGTTTTACCCGCTCGATCTTTTTTGCCGCGTAGCACAAAAAAAGGGGGATGGCCGTTATCGCCTTTTTCTCATCGATAGAGTCCCGGGATTTCCTTTTCTTGGAGGGCACATGTTGAGATATATATATCAAGCCGTTATTCCACCGATTGATCTTGTCATACGCTTCACTGGTGACCTCGATATCATATGGGAGCGAAAAAAAGAGATCTCAAGAGTTGAACTTGTGAGTGAAGACGCGAAGTGGAAGTCTGTTGCTGAAACCTTGCTTACGCGCAAAAAGATCACCATCGACAGTACTGTACACAAAAGAAGTGATGTCACGCGAATGATCCGCAAAGAGCTTTATGCTGACAAAAGATTTGTCGAGCGCTTATTTCAGCCGATCGTACTTAAAGGAGAGACATCAGTAATAGGATTTTCAAAAACGCGAATGCAGTCACTCATTTTTTGTCTTCCCAGGGTAGTCATAAAAGTTCCATTGTCGGTCGGCGCGCTCTATGAGATGAGGCGAGAACGCGCAAATTTAAAAAAAGCAGCGAATGATCAAGTGTTCAACAAATATATCCCATCGTATCGTTTTATCGGGCCTATCTCAATTACCCAAAGATTATCCCATGTCTCTTATGATGATGAGAGGATTCAAACTTTTTTTGTAGACGCAAAAGCAGCAACACTTACACATGAATTACCCATGTCTCTTACGGACGCACTCGACTACACACCTCTTAAGACTTTTCTTGAAAGTTTGGATGGGGCCGGGTCATTTTGGACTGATTATCTTCATAAGGCAAAAGTAGTCACATCACCCATTCACGGTGACCTCCACCTTGGGAATGTTTTAACCGACGGGCACTCTCTATTTTTTATTGATTGGACGAATTACCGAGAGCATTCTTGCCGTGTATTCGACAGTATCGATTTTTACACGACTGATACCGATGGGTCATGGACTACGAAGATCTTTTTGGTCTATAACGAGCAATCGATCGAAGGGAAAAGCGGTATGTATATAGATAAAGAAACGTTGACAAATTATTGCCTCTGGAAAATCGCAAAAGAATTGCGCGAGCTTGCCGCATATCAGGCTCTTACTCCACAGAAGAAGGAAAAATATCTCGCGCTACTCAAAGGATTACGCACTATTCTTCTATTGCCTTAGCCTGTCACTTTTTAAGTATCCGCTTCAGTAAGAATCGAACACGGCGATAAAATTGCCAAATACCTCCATGTAGTTTTTTATTTGAACTTAGGCTGTCTTTAATCTCAAGCCCTTGCCCTGTAACCTCAGGGAGAAGATATCCCGTATGCGTTGAGATGTGCTTACTCCCGAGAAGGAATTCAAGAAAGCCATCACCGCTGACTTTTTCACGCAATGCTTTGTACAGGTCACCTGAGACGATTACTGAGTCCAGATAATTATGCTGTAGGGAAACTTTAATGATACGTCGCCTCACCCCAGAAGGATTCATTGAAGCGCGGTGATAATATCCACGGTTCCAGATAAATGTTGTACCCTTTGGTCCTTGTACATTAATGACCGGGTCACCATCATGAGGTGGAATACTTGGTGGAATTGGTCGAATTTCAAAACCACCAGATTCTGGACCAACATCGGTCAAGTAAATAAAAATCGCAACATAGTACGGTTCATCGAGTGATAATCCTGGCAGATCTTGGATATCACGATGCCACTCATTGTTGATGCCGTAGTTATCTGCTTCTTTCTGATGAGTACTCACCTCAGAGATTTCAAATGTTTCAATTACTGCATCAGGCATGAGAGAGCGGACAAATGACCTCATCTGATCGTTCCAAAATTCTTTAAAGATACCAGCATTGATGAGGTCTTCAATGAGGATAAATGACCTCAGTTTGTCGCCTTCTTTTTCGAACAGTGGGTCTACCAGCTTATTCCAGCGCGCAAGCGTAGCCGCGTCGAAAGGGCAGTCGAAGTTGATGATCCCTTTTGTACGTAGGGTCTTTAGGACTTGATTTCCGGTAGTTAACGCTTGCTCTCCAGCCATATAAACCATTATTGCATGCAGTAAGAAAATTCTCAAACCTTACCTTGCAACTTAGTATCCTTTTTACAAGTTAACACCAATATGGAACAAGAGTCATTGCGCGTACTTTGTATCAGCTTTTGGACACCGCCGGTGGTGCGACCGCAGGCTATACTTCTTGGCAAGATGCTTCCGGAGTGGCAGCGGTTGGGCATCACACCGGTACTCCTATCCATCGCACAAAAAGAGAAGTGGCAAGGTGTGTCATTTCCACAATACTATATTCCCGCGATCTCAGGCATCATTTCACGTATTGTCGGGAGATTCCCGCTTCTGCGTGAACTCTCCGACTCCTTATATCTATGGTATTGGGCACAGAGGGCAGAGCGGATTATCAGAGATGAAAAGATAGATCTCATTTTTTCATTTGCCAATCCACAAGAGAGCAACATTCTTGGAGCGATGCTCCATAAGAAACTCAAGATCCCTTTCATCTCACACTTTAGTGATCCATGGTATGACAATCATTACAAAGATTTTTCGCCAGAGCGTGGTTCAAAAGTACTCGCGCTTGAGAAGTTTATCATGGAAGAGAGTGACATTATTCTCTTTACTAATCAGCCCGCGCTCGAGCTGGTGATGAAGAAGTATCCAAAAGAGTGGACAGCACGGACCGCAGTCATTCCGCATAATTACGAAGCTATTGACTATCCCGAGCGTTC
Source organism: bacterium (assembly GCA_043743715.1). GTDB lineage: Bacteria > Patescibacteriota > Minisyncoccia > Phycocordibacterales > UBA6899 > MHLP01. The sequence goes on along the minus strand of JAYTWK010000055.1, from coordinate 8,915 downwards.
GAAGCCTCGCACCATAAAGCCCCCCTATAAGATCAGTTACATTGGTGCATTTTATCAGAAGCGTACCCCCGAGCCGTTCTTCAAAGCGCTCGCCGAACTTCTTAAGAAATACCCTGAACTGAGGGATGCATTTACCATTGAACTCATCGGCGCAGCAAGTCCGTACGCCGGCTATAGCGTGGAGCAACTCGAAAAGATGCTCTCCGACTACGGACTGAGAGATCGCGCAACACTCATCCCTCCGATCACCTACAAAGAGAGCCTCCGGGCGATGGTTGAGTCTGACCTCCTCATCGCTATTGATGCGGATATTCCCGGCAGCCCATACCTACCATCAAAGGTCATCGACTATATCGGTAGTGGTACTCCCATTGTTTCAATCACGCCGACCAACAGTCCGGCAGGGAAGATTGTCGTGGGCTCTGGCTACTGGTCTTTCTCATACGAAGAGACGGAAAAGCTCGCATCATTCCTCGAGCGTTGGCTGAAAGGGCAAGAGCAGCCGAAGCGAGACCAAAAATACATCGACCAGTTCTCCATTGCTTCAACTTCAAAGATGCTGATTGCTCACTTTAATTCTGTGACCTATCATGATAGCCATGCCTAAGAATATGAAACTCGGGATCATTCTCGGAACCAGACCGGAAATAATAAAGATGTCTCCAGTTATCCGCGCAGCCCAAAAGAGTGGGATAGATTTTTTTGTGCTCCATACCGGACAGCATTACAGCAAGGAGCTCGACGAGCAGATGTTCGATGACCTTGAGCTCGATGCGCCGAAATATAACCTCGGAGTCGGCGGGCAGCCGTACCGCAAGCAGATAGGACTCATGACCCGCGAAATCATGAAGATACTCGAAGTCGAGAAGCCTCATGTGGTGGTGGTGCAGGGTGATACCATCTCGGTCTTGGCGGGCGCACTCGCTGCAAATAAGCTAGGCATCAAAGTCGCACACCACGAAGCGGGACTCAGGAGTCACGACCTTGCAATGCTCGAAGAGACCAATCGTATCATCACGGACCATGTATCCGACTTTTTGTTCGTGCCAACGCACGATGCACTTAATAATCTCGAGCAGGAGGGAAGAGAGAAAGACCGCATTCACTTCACCGGCAATACTATTGTCGACGCGGTCGAGCAGAATCTTGAGATTGCCGAAAAACGTTCGGATATCATCAAGCGTCTCGGACTGACATCAAAAGGATATATGCTCGTGACCGCACATCGCGCAGAGAATGTCGACAATGAAGAACGATTGCGCAATATCATGGACTCACTTTCCCTGGTAGGCAAAGAGTTCAATGTTCCTCTCGTCTTCCCGATGCATCCGCGCACACGTAATCGACTCACGGAGTTCAATGTCCCTATACCCAAAGAAGTGACAGTTATCGAACCTGTCGGCTTTCTTGAATCGATATTACTGCAGAAACATGCGCGCCTGGTGATGACTGATTCAGGTGGACTCCAGGAAGAGTCATTTATTTTGCGTGTCCCATGCGTGACGCTGCGCGACAATACTGAACGCCCGGAGACTGTCGCGTACGGGGCGAACATCGTCGCAGGTGTTGCTCCTGAAGGAGTGCTTGCTGCAGTCAAAATGATGCATGAAAAACAGGACATATTCAGTAATACAGACAAAATTTTTGGTGACGGCAAGGCAGGAGAACGTATCGTCGATATTCTCCATCGTTACCATGCAGGGAAGCATCTCGGCTCTATTTCATAGTGTTTGCAACAGCCCTGGTTCCTTTATATAGTAGGCAAAACACCTATGGGCGGATTTCTCAAAAAACTGAGACTCAAAAAGATAGCGATAGGAATATTTTTGGTAGTCATAACACTGGCCTTTCTTGAAGTGGGCGTGCGTACTATTGCGCGCACGGCATTCCCTCTACTGCGCACTGACCCTGAGGTTGGTTCTATTATGGTGAAGAATTACTCCGGGTATGCCTGGGACGAACTTTCTCACCGCAAGAACTATATTCGTACGAATAGCATCGGTTATGTGGGAGAAGATGTGTCCCTTGTAAAGCCTACGTCGACCGTGCGTGTCGCTATCCTTGGCGATTCGGGTATTGCAGCACTGCAGGTTGATTACCGCAAAAATTTTGGGCATCTCTTAGAACAACATTTGAATGCGAGTAGTACCTGTGCTTCTCATGATAGAAAATATGAAGTAATGAACTTCGGCATCGGTAGTGCGGGCACCTTCACCGAGTACCAGACCTACAAAAAGAAAATTGCGCAGTATAAGCCTGATCTGGTCATCGTGATGTTCGATAATGATTACGACGACAACATCATCAAGTCCGGATATGACCTCGAGCATTACTCGGAAGAGAGAAAAGCGGTCGGGATCAAATCATTCCTGCTACAGTTCACGCTCCCGAAATTCCTCTACAGCAAACTCATCAGCAATCAGACATTCATCGCACTCCTCCACACTGCAGGTATTTTGGAAGGGAACAACGCGCTTAAGGTGGACACAGCACAGGTCGCGACAACTACAATGGCTGAAACCGTCGCTGCTACATCGACCAAGTATTATACCTATACCTTCGACATCCTCTCGAAATTCAGAACGCAGGTCATGCATGACGGTGCAAAATTCTCGGTGGTTATCTTCCCAAATGAAACCCTCGACTATACACATGACGGTGATTGGAACAAAGACCCTCATGTCGCATATATGAACGAGTTCCTTCGGCACGAGAAATTTAGCACCATGGACCCAAGTATGGCGCTCTATAAAGCAAAAAGTGAAGTCGCCGGTTGCCTGTCATTTGACTGTGGTTCGCATTTTACAGAGCAAGGTCACCAAGTATTCGAACGTATTCTGTATCAATACGTGGCAAAAGAATTATCAGTAGGAGAGGCGTGCGTGCCGCGCTAACTATGCTATTTAATTCACTCAACTTCCTGATTTTCTTCCCGGTGGTGACGACCATCTACTTCATCTTACCGCAGAAATTCCGCTGGCTACTCCTCCTCCTATCGAGCTGCTATTTCTATATGTCGTTCGTGCCGGTCTTTATCCTCATCCTCGCATTTACTATTACTGTCGACTATTTTGCCGGTATATATATAGAGGGAGCGGAAGGTAAGCGCAGAAAGCAGCTCCTCATCGCGAGCGTCATTGCAAATGTTGGTGTGCTTTTCATATTTAAGTATTTCAATTTTGCCAATCAGAATATTGCCGAACTCGCACATTTTCTCGACTGGAACTACACCTTGCAGGGCCTTTCACTCATTTTGCCCATCGGCCTCTCATTCCACACCTTCCAGAGCCTCAGCTACACTATCGAGGTATACCGCGGAAGACAGAAAGCGGAGAGGAATTTTGGCATCTTTGCACTCTATGTGATGTTCTATCCACAATTGGTCGCGGGTCCTATTGAGCGCCCACAAAATCTCCTACACCAGTTCTATATGAAGCATGAGCTCGACTGGCAGAGGATAGCAGGAGGACTTGAGCTCATGCTCTACGGTTTTTTCAAGAAATTGTTCATCGCGGATAATCTCGCGCCGTTTGTGAATCAGGTGTATGACCACCCAGACGGCTACAACGCAATGAGTTTCAGTATTGCCACCGTATTCTTTGCATTCCAAATCTATTGCGATTTCTCAGGTTACTCGGACATCGCTATCGGTGCTGCGCGCGTGATGGGCATCCGCTTGATGCAGAATTTCCGTCAGCCGTATTTCTCGCAGTCAGTCGGTGAGTTCTGGCGAAGGTGGCACATCTCACTTTCTACTTGGTTCAAAGATTACGTGTACATCCCGCTTGGAGGGAGCCGGGTGAATCTCGTGCTTCACGCGCGGAATATTCTCATCACATTCCTGCTTTCAGGAGTTTGGCATGGAGCGAACTGGACTTTCGCAGTGTGGGGACTCTTGAACGGTCTGTATCTTGGAGGAGAAGTGCTTGGTAGAAAACTCATCGAACGTGCCGCGCCGCATCTTCGTCTGCGACAAGAACATATCGTCGTCGCGCGACTGTTGGGAGTAATTAAAATATTCCTAACGTTCTCCCTTATCTCACTTGCTTGGATATTCTTCCGTGCGAAGAATGTGAGTGTCGCTTGGCACATGGTGTCCGAGATATTCTACGGATGGGGCAATGTGCTCGCAAGCTACGCAGAGACAGACTTCTATGAGAAGTATGTGTACATGGGAAAGTCGGATTATGAGTTTAATTGGGCACTCACTGGTGTGGTGATGCTACTGGTATTCGAGTATCTCACCTCAAATCACACCTATCTCGCCAAGTTATATGCGGAATATCGATATGTCCGCTACACGCTCAAGTGGCTAATGATTTCGACTGCGCTTCTGTTTATCATTGTGTTCAGTAAGACGGAGAGCCAACAATTTATCTACTTTCAATTCTAGCCCGTAGGGCTTAAAATTTGGCGAACTACTTTGTTGTGGAGCCTCAACGGCGCGGTCAACATATAAGAATATGCCTTCCTTGCCGTCTCTCCGCGTCTCGTATTTCATCCAAATTCTTAAGCCCCACAAAGCTTTAGAGTAGCTCGTGTGCGATATGGCAAAGATGTTGCCTAGTTTATTGCAGAAGGCCGCATTCTTATATATAGTGGTTGGCATGTCATTACGCGAACTCGTGAGGTCCATTGTCCTTATATGTGTGTTCATAACGCCTTTTATTTGTCTTTTTGTGGCGGACAACATGTTCTTCCCGTTTATCACCGGTAAGAATTTTACATTCAGGATATTAACAGAGATCATGTTCGGCGCCTGGGGGATACTTATGTTCCTCGATGCAAAGTATCGCCCGCGCTTCTCGTGGGTACTTGGCGCGGTAACCGCCTTCATTGTGGTCATCGCAATCGCTGATTTCCACGGCGTGAACCCGTACCGCAGCTTCTGGTCCAACTATGAGCGCATGGAAGGCCTCATCACGCACATTCATCTCTTCTTGTACTTCCTCGTTGCCGGATCAGTCATCGTATCAGAGAAGATATGGGAGTGGCTCTGGAGGACTACGTTAGCTGCATCGGTCATTGTCGATCTGTTCTATGCGATACCGCAGATCGCGGGCCTCGCAGAATCTCATGGTCGTCTTGATGCGACATTCGGGAATGCGTCGTACCTGTCGATTTTCAGTATGTTCAACATTTTCCTCGCGGCATTCCTTTTCCTGCGCTCGAAAGATCGCTCGTGGTGGACACTCTGGATTTATCCGGCGGTTGCACTGCTTAATCTCGTCATTTTGTTCTACACCCAGACACGCGGTACTATCTTGGGACTCCTCGCTGGTGGCGCACTCGCATTCCTTTTGTTTGCTATATTTGATAAGCAGCATCCAAAACTCAAGCGCTACGCTATCGGTGGAATCTTGGCAATCATAGCCTTAGTTGCCGTTTTCATCCCGCTTCGTCACAGCGCATGGGTACAAAGCGTTCCGACACTCTCACGCCTCGCTGCAATCTCGGTTACTGATACTACGACCTCATCGCGTTTCATGATTTGGCAGATGTCATGGGAAGGATTCAAGGAGCGCCCATTGCTCGGCTGGGGACAGGATAACTTCCTCTATGTCTTCTCGAAACACTACAACCCGAAGATGTGGAATCAGGAGCCGTGGTTCGACCGCTCGCACGACGTGTTCTTCGACTGGCTGATTGCCGGAGGCGCACTTGGACTACTCGCGTACCTCTCGATGTTCGCGGCACTTATTTATTATCTGTGGTTCGCAAAGAAACAGCACTTCAGTGTCGCGGAGAAAAGTATCTTCACCGGTATGCTGGCGGGATACTTCGTCCACAATATCTTCGTGTTCGATAACCTCACCAGCTATATAGTGTTCTTCTCGCTGCTCGCATACATTCACTCGCAGTATACAGAAGAGCCGAAAGCAGAAGCAGCTCCCTCCAAAATGAAGAAGGGAGACGCGCTTGAGTCAGGAGATGTCGCAATCGCTGGAGTGTTCATAGTGCTTGCGACCATCGGCATGGTGTACTTTGTGAATATCCGTAACGTGAGTGCCAACCTCGCTCTCATTAATGCGATACGTCCTGACGGTGTGCTCGTGGACGACGGTCACGGCACAAAGAAAATAGCGCTTGAAGATGTGATACAGCAAAACCTGTTCGGAACCGACGAAGCGCGTGAGCAGCTTGCACAGTTCGCGGTCCAGACACTCGATCCGCGTATTCCGGCAGACGTCCGTAAACAGTTCTACGAAACCACTGCAGATGAACTCGACGCAAGTCTCAAAGATGATCCGGAAAATGCCCGTACGCATTCATTTGCCGCGACATTTTATGCTCGCTTTGGGCAGAATGATAAGGCACTGCAACACTTTGGTGAAACTATCAGACTTTCGCCAAGCCGGCAGTCGAATTATCTCGACCTCTCGATGCTCTATATATCCATGGGTCAGTATCAGGAATCGGAAAATACTGCAAAGAAAGCATATGATCTCGAGCCGGGCAACGGTAATGCCGGTGTCGCGTATGCAACCGCGCTCATTTATAACAAGAAGGCTGATCAAGCGCTTGCACTGGTGAAGACTCTAGGCGATTCAGGACTTGATACACGTATCGTGAACGCATTTGGTGCAGCCGGATTCTATGACAAAGTGGTCGAGCTCGAGAATGAACGTATTGCGCGCGGTATTGCGACAGGACGTGATTACTTCTCGCTCGCAGGCGGACTTGCATCCCTAGGTAAGAAAGCGGAAGCTATCGCCGCGGTACAAAAGGGAGTGAGTGTAGACTCGTCACTGAAGGATCAGGGTGAGCAGGTGATCAAGCAAATAGAAGCGGGAAAATCGGTCACGAAGTAACACGCAAGCACCTCCAAAAAGATTTTTGCTTCAACACTCCGCATCGCGCGGAGTGTTGTGTGTTTCGTGAGTTTTGTGTACTCCTGATACAATATCGATATGGAACTTCGTGAAGATATACCGCTTGGAGCACTCACTACTTTCCGCATTGGCGGAAATGCTCGCTACTTCACGGACGTTCATTGTGATGATGATGTGCGAGAGGCGCTACGTTTTGCAAAAGAAAAACATCTCCCCACGCTCATTCTTGGCGGTGGTTCAAATCTACTGATTGCTGATTCAGGATTTTCCGGACTCGTCGTGCATATGAACAGTCTGAATATGTCATTTGAAGAGAAAGATGAGCACGTATTCTTCATCGCGGATGCAGGAGTCGTGTGGGATACGCTCGTTGCACGCGCGGTATTGGAAGGATTGTGGGGACTTGAGAACCTCTCATCCATCCCGGGCAAGGTTGGAGCAAGCGTGGTGCAGAATATCGGTGCATACGGAGTAGAAGCGGGGAATCTGCTCGCATGGGTCGAAGTCTATGACCCGCATAAAGACCACGTCACGCGACTCATGAAAGAAGATTGCCGTTTCGGGTATCGCGACAGCCTGTTCAAATCGCCTGAAGGGAGGGAGCTCGTGGTGCTTCGTGTCGCCTTTACTCTCGTTCGCGAAAGCAAAGTGAACATCGGATACAAAGATCTCATGCAGTATGATAGAGAGGTAAAAAAAATAATTTCACTCGCTGATGCGCGTGAAGCAGTCGTCCACATCAGAGAAAAGAAATTTCCTGAACTCAAAAGCTTCGGCACTGCGGGATCTTTTTTTAAGAATCCGGTCGTCAAACAAGATAAAGCGAATGAATTTTTGCATACTTATCCACATGCCACTTCATTTCCACAGCATGACGGAACGGTGAAACTTTCGGCTGCGTGGATCATCGATCATGTGCTTCATATCAAAGGTGAACGTGTTGGTGATGTTGGAAGTTGGGAAGCGCAAGCACTCGTGTTGGTAAATTACGGCCATGCTACTGCGTATGATGTCGCATCGTTTGCGAACACTATCATAGAGAAATGTTTTGCATCGACTGGCATTTTGCTTGAGCCCGAGGTCGTGTATGTTGGCGACATCATTAAACAAAAAATATTTTTTTGAGTTATCCACATGTTTCTTTTGTAATGTATTGAGTGTGATACATATGCGAGAGATAATATATGTAGGAGTGTTCGTTGGTGAATGTAAAAATATTTTTCAAGAACACTCGCATCTTTTGATGCTTTATGGTCGAAGCATAAAATTTTATAAGCCTCTAATTCTCCACTACTATGGCAGCAAAGAAGAAGGCGAAGAAAGTAGCCAAGAAGGCAGCAAAGAAGAAGAAGAAGGCATAGTCCTCAATTCTTCCACAAACAAAAAAACCCACTCGTGGGTTTTTTTGTTTCCAGATCTTTGCATTGAGCGCACTACTTGTCCTTCCCGACTTTGGGTTCGGAGGATGTATCACTCATACACCCCCTCGAACACCAAAGCGGTCCAGGACTTCGTATTGCATCTCAATGCAAAGATCTGGTCGGTTCGACATCATACCTACCTTCGTATATAGTAGATGAACTTCATGGACGCTGGATTTGACGAAAACAAGGAATATGGTCGTTCATAGGACGCAAGAATATGAATCCCGTCAGAGTTTAACCCTGTCAGGTCGGTGAACATAATAGATGAAGTAGTAATGGTGGTTTGCAATAAATTTAATGATTTAGTACGGAAGTGCAGCACTTCCTAACTCTAACGGGATGAACATACTCAGCAAGATATTTAAAGGAGAGAGTGACCGAGAGGTCAAAAAACTCTTACCGATGGTCGAAGTAATAAACGGATTTGAAGCGACAATTCTGCCGCTTTCTGATGCCGAACTCGCAGAGAAGACAGTTGAGTTCAAAAAAAGACTCACTGATGGAGAGACTCTCGATGATCTCTTGCCCGAAGCATTTGCGGTTGTTCGCGAAGCGGCGCGTCGCACGCTCGGTCAGCGTCACTACGATGTACAACTTCTCGGTGGCATCATTCTCCACCAGGGAGGTATTCCTGAGATGAAGACCGGTGAAGGGAAGA
>JAYTWK010000054.1:0-25032 GCA_043743715.1 bacterium | reverse complement strand
TCAAGACACCGGAACAATGATCCTCGAATAGTATAGAGACCGGGAATTTCATTCCCCGCATTCCAACCTCTGCACTTTCAGTGCAGAGTGGTTGAGTTTGATATAATCATGAAAGTGATAGGATGAGAGTAGGGAGGTAGTGAAATTCGAACATGGCACCGTGCTTCAATAATCTGGACTGTCCCCAGTTCTATTTCAGGTCTGCCCCATTTCCAAAGTGAGAGTGTGATGAGATCAATGCGACTCCAATAGTGTGGACTTGCATAACTCCTCGTCAGTCTTAAAAAGATCGCATGAACTCCTAAGCTCATTCACCGAAATTCCCGAAAGCCTCGCATATCCGAGAACTCCCTTATAAAAAGAACTTTTCTCAGCATTAGAAAGGCCAACGACATAGACCTCGGAGCCTTCAAGATGTTTGCCTTTGAACTTGCTCATCATAGTGATGCCGAGACCCTTAAGACAGAACTCAACATCAGTATCAGCAAGTTCGCTTTTTGTGCACATTCTTACTGCACCTCCATAATCTTTGACGTGAGTCCTGAGATATCCGAATGTGACATACAGGTAACATGTCGGCTTTTCATCTTTCTTTGCATTGATACACGGCTGAAGTGGCTTTTCAAGATCCCAGCCAAGCGACCCTGCTCCCGTATGGTCCGTATTCCCCCAGTACAGTTCCATCCATGCCCCCTCGAAACAGCGATACCTATCCTTTGCCATTTCTATAGCGCGACAATCGTAGAGTGACTCCTCTATATTCCGATGATTAACAAACATAAGCGCATGTCCAATGCCATGTAGACAGCTCGGACGGTCATCTTCGGGAACACCAGCGCAGACAAGCGACGGTTCGGTCTTAAATGTAGGCAAGTTAAGCGCCAACTCCTCGGTAATTCCGTGTACATATCCGCCTGCACAGATGTACTGAACCAACGGATGCTTTAAATGTTCAGGGTTACTGAACGTCATAGCATTTGAAAAACCATAAAACTCATACGCGCGGTGCCCTATGTCGTGAGCAATATCGTGACAATTGAGCGAAAGTGACGCATCTGCCACAATGGCATCAACGACCTTAAAGAGCGTGTTCGGTTCACTGTGTTTGAGCATTTCCAAGAGCTTGTCACGCACTACTCTCTGTTCAATCCGCGTTTTGTCGATATCAGGCGTAGGATTTACTGGATCAAACACGCGGATAAAACCGCGGTCAATCGACCGCTTATGGTTGTGATAGCCAAAGGTGCCTGTATGCTCAAATTTGAAGTGATACGTTTCATTTGAGGCATAATCGCGTTTTGCATCGAAATCAGCATAATCCGTATGAGTCGGGTGCGGATCTGAGGCAGTATGTAGCGGTATGCTTGAGCTATTCTTGAATGCTACGCTTGAGCCGAGCGGTACCTCAAGAAAGCCTGGTTCAAATCCGTGCCCCCCATAGGTCACCTCAAAATCAGCGAGCGGTGCGACGAAAGCGGCTTCTTTCGTCTGATAGAGCGAACTAAGACTTTTAAGCATCGCGGTCACACGATATGTCGAGTATAGATACAGTCCCGATCCTGCAAGGGTTACGAGAATAAGTATAAACGCAAGAATATTTGAAACAGAAAATTTCTGCTGCATTGAACTCTACTATATCAAATAGAGTTGTGCCCCGTAAGTGCGCATTCTATTCACCTAAACCCGCATGTATATGCTTTTATTCTTCGCATCAGCATTATGTGCTACAGCTAAAGAGTAACATAATGCAAAAAGGAATTACACTTATGAGTGTGCGAAATACTCCGATTGGAGTAGTATGAGGGCATGGAAATAAAGGTTGCAGATCAGCGGATTCTTTTATTTAGCGATCAAGTCACGGAAGAAAGCGCAAAAAAGATCGCATGGGAAAAGAAAATGGATGCATTCGGCACACTCAATAAGGTGACGAGTTTCCTTTCGCGCCCGAGTGACGACGATTTCGAATTGCTGTACGCAGAGCACCGCTATCAGCCGTTCTGGCATGTCGTCGCGCATGCGAAGTACGTCTATGACCGGACCACCGCGTATCAGGTTACGGTTTCAGGCAAAGAAGTACAGGCGGTCACTCATCATGAACAAAAATTTCCCGTAACGAATGGGCACATCCATCTTCCGGTCGTGGAGCACTGCACCGAGGAAGAAGCAGACGAAGTGTTCGTGAACGGCGTAAGTGGCAAGCCTGACCTGCTTCTAAAAGAGTATATGTCGCTCTCGCCCACGGTCATCACCGGTGCACTCGAGGCATCGGTGCCGCCTGGCTCTATACTTGTCCCTCCGCAGGCGAGAGTGTCTGCTATTATGCGCGATTCACTGTCGAAGATGATCAAGGGTATTCAGGCTGACACCATTTATGAAGAATCAGTGGAGGTGACCTGTGTCGATCTGTACTATCATCCTATCTACGCATACCAATATCGATGGAAGTCAAAAGCAAAAGAAGCGATCATTGAGATCGACGGCATGACGGGCAGTGTCGGTGTCGGTAGCCGCATCTTCGATGAATATCTCGGACGTATGCTCGACCGGAACTTCCTGTTCGACATCGGCGCCGATGCTGCGGGGATATTTGTGCCGGGAGGAAGCGTTGCGGTCAAATTGGCAAAAAAGTACATCGATACGCACAAAGACGAGAACAGCTAACAGGTCTTTTGGCATGCAAAACCTCCTTCGGGCGTTTTTTTATTGCAACGCTTTTGTGGATACCGGTGTTGCACCATCCGAACTTGTTCCACTTGCCTTACATTCACCGGTATAGCTGATGCTCACCCTGCTCGCGTTTGCCTGACAAGCATTGGAGTAGGTCTTTCCGTCGACCCCACAGACGGGGCTGTAGTCTGCGGTACACACAACAGATTTATCAGTTTCGTGTGATGACGCTACGGCTTCCGAGGGAGCAGGCATCACTTCGATACTATTCTCAGGGATTGAGCGGGGAAGTGAGGGAGGGGACACTTTGATCACATCTTTCTGTATGCCCGTCTCAGTTGTTGCATGAATTGGTGCTTCAGCTTTTTCCACAGGATTTTTTACTGCTGGAGTCGTCGAAGCGGGAGCTCTGTCTCCAAAGTCACGTTTTGGGGTTTGCCTTTCGATCGTCATATTCATCGACATTCTTGCTGATTCTATTGCGATGACTTCTGCTCCCCGTGCTTGTCCGAAGGCTTCACCGTACTTTCCACTCGCAAAAGCCTCTTTGGCGCTCAGAAGTTTGTTCGTTGCTGTTCGGTAATAGTCATAGCCTTTCTTACCGAAGAATATCGCATTATCAGCATGAACATCTGTGGAAGGGAGGGTTTTTCCAGCTGTGCCTGTGCCCTTAGTATTGATTGCATGGTCTGTAGTTCCCGGAGTGCTAACTACTGGTGGGTTGGTGCTGACACCCGTTTTGCTCTCTACTGTTCCGCCTGGTGTCCCAGATACAACAAGTGTCGCCGACTTCGCTACCGCACCAGTGCCCTTTGTATTAATTGCTCTGTTGCCGTTTACTCCGGGATCTCCAATTGCTATGCCAGTGCTACTAGCCCCGCTTCCGTCAACAACCACTCCAGTCTTTGCATATGCAGCAGCTCCCGCGCCACCACCTGGGCTTCCGTGTCCGCCAAGCTGACTTACTGACGACACAGCGGAAGAAATGACCGCACCACCTGGGACAAGTCCGCCCACGACACTTGCGCCGTTTCCAAGCATGCCTCCTGCAGTATCAAGTCCTGCTTTCATTCTCATTTCCGCATCATTTATTGCAACTTGCGCGCGTGCAATCTGGTCAGCAGCTTTTTGTTTCATGTCGGCATCTTTCTCTGTCGTCGCAATAAGTGTGACGTTGCTTTTTGTTTCGGCCTCTTTTATAGCACTATCGATACCCGCACAGTCACCATCACAGTCATCATCTTTATACTTTTCTGTCTTGTTGAGGTTCTCATTCGTGCCGTCACTCATTGTGGCCGTAGCTTTGAGATGCTGTCTTTCTGAGATCTGGTTGAGTGCCGTCAGGTGTTTAGTGGTCACTTCATCAATTTTTTCAAGCAGTTTAGCAACTTTCGGATTTTTAGAATCATCCTTAAGAAGCGAAAGACGGATATTCAGTTTTTCTGTTGAGCGAGCAAGATTTTCTATCGCTTGCTGAATTCCGTGCGTGTCTTTCGGGTCAGCGATTTCCACCTCGATCATCTCGGCTGCTTTTTCGTTGGCGATGTTGAGTGCTAATTCTGTACTCGCAAGCGCGTTCCATGTGAACATGCGTGAAAGTCCACGACTCCACTCTTTAAAAAAATACAAATGGCTCGTAGGGAGCGTGCCCACCTCGGTCACCCCCAGATCGGCCGATGTGACTACTCCGCTCGCGAGTGTCCCTGTTGTCGCGCTGCCGGTATTGGTAGCAGTGAAGGCGTGCGCTGACAATACGATGCCGAATGCGAGTAATCCCGTACAAGTTGAAATGATAAGTTTTTTCATATGTAAAAAGTATAGCACAAGGAAAAGTGGGGTGTTTACATGAAGTTTTTTGATGCTTCAGAAAGGTTCAGAACTCTTTCTATGCTTAACCCCGTGAATTACTCATACAGAATTTTAACGATATCTGATGTTAACTTTGTTCTTTGTGAAAAATTGCATGAATTAGTTTCCATTCTATGGTATTTGGGTTACAATATACTCACAGTAAGCTACAATTTACAAAGGTCTTCGCACTACACGTGAACTCATCTCTATTTTCCTAGCGTAAGATACTAGAAAAACTAATCGCAAAGACAAAAACAAATGATGAATTTACCTCCTTCCCTGCTAGTCCAAAACTCCTTTTTTGGAGGAGTTGCTGTCACAAAAGCTCGCACGTTATGTTCTTTATAAGATAAGGTCGAATATTGAATAAGAAATTACAAACAAAAATATATAAATAATAAAAAAAGTCATGAAAAAAATAAATTTTAAGAAAACAAGCATTGCACTCCTCGGTGCTGCGATTGCACTTATGAATGGCGGCGTCGCATACGCGGCAAACCCATCATCGGTCAATCTCGGAACTGCAGGCAATTATGCAATATTAGCGCAAACTGGGGTAAGTACCGTGCCTACTTCAGCCGTCACAGGAAATATCGGAGTCAGTCCCGTAGCCGCAAGCTACATCACCGGATTCTCTCTCGTAAGTCCTGTTATTGTTGACGCAGCGGGTAATTATTCTTCTTCACCTCAGGTGACAGGAAAGATCTACGCAGCTGACTACAATACGCCTACCAATCCTACACCTGCGAATCTCACGACCGCAGTGGGGGACATGGGTACTGCATATACAGATGCCGCATCACGCGCACCTGACTTTACTGAGCTCGCTTCTGGAAACATTGGCGGACTGACGATGACTTCAGGAGTTTACAAATGGGGAACAGGAGTGACTATTCCTACGAATGTGACTCTTTCGGGAAGTGCCAACGACGTGTGGATCTTCGTTGTTGCACAAGACATCACCATGGCTGCCGGCAAATCAGTAATCTTAAGCGGTGGTGCACAGGCCAAGAATATCTATTGGGTTGTTGGAGGTCAGGTCACCCTCGGAACTGGCGCTCACCTTGAGGGTATCGTACTTTCAAAGACTGCAATTCACTTGAATACGGGCGCATCAATCAATGGACGCCTCCTCGCACAGACTGCGGTCACATTGGACCAGAGCGTTGTCACAGCGCCATCTTCTAGCGCAACCGTTGCACTGAGCTCAGAGAAAACTATCACTACCTTCTCTGTGCTTGGAAATGCAGGAGTTATCAATGGAAACAATATTTCAGTGAATGTACCTTATGGTACAAATGTTACGGCTCTTGTTCCTACGATAATGGTAAGCGGAGGGACAGTCTCACCGCTCTCAGGCGTTGCACATGACTTTACTCTCGCTTCGACCTACACAGTGACCGCACAGGATAATTCGACAAAGTCGTACACTGTGACCGTTGTAGTAAGTGCAAATACTGCAACCTCAACATCACCTACACCTACTCCTGCACCCACACCTACTCCTTCGACTGGAGGCAGTAATGTTAACCCAGCATCACAGGCGTCAGTTGCCCTCACCACGACTTCGGTCGGAACTGTCGGATGCATGGGAGGAGAGAAATTCAGTACAGTTACAGGCAAGCCATGTGCTCAAGCCAATGGGCAGCAGTTCGGAGCGGCAGTATCTCTTTATGCACGCTCCCTCTCACGCGGATCACGCGGCGACGAGGTGTCTCAGCTTCAGCAGAGACTCTTGGACGAGCATGTCTACACCGGACCTGTTACGGGGTACTTCGGACCTCTGACAGAAAAGGGGGTAATGAAGTATCAGGCGAAATTTGGGATTGCTCAGGTCGGAATGGTCGGACCACTGACTCGCGCGTCACTCAATAAGTAATTCAGATGATAAAAAAGCAGACCGAGTGACAGGTCTGCTTTTTTGTTTCAGAAATAATTCTGACTAGACGGTTTCCTGATTATCGAGCTTCACGGCGGCTTCGGGAGTCGAGACGGTCTTGCTCATGACGAATGCCTTGATGATACCAAAGGCGACAAGTGAATAGACGAACATTGCCAAGAGTGTGGTCCATTCGAAGATGCTTCCTTCAACATAGGTAATGCGAAAGACGTTCAAGAATGGTGCAGCGAATATATAGGTTACTCCGTAGATGAATTTAGTAAAACCTGCAGCTGCATTCGCTCCAAGTAATTTGAGGACAAAGCGAAATGCGAGTAATACTTCAAGTACTGAAACAATTCCCCAGACTATCTGGGTCCCGCGGTAGATAGGCTTCGTGGTCGATGATGTGTATGATGAATCCATATAACTAATCTATTATTATTAACGAACTTTAAGACTACATTGCTTTAATAATCTCAACTATATAACCGACGAAGGAAGTACCTGTGATATATCTTAGCATATAGTGTGATGTAATCGAAATACTCTTCGTAGCGCGAAACTATCAGCTACGCACTATCAGTGAGAAATTCTTGCCGCCGAAGCACTCAAAAAATTAGTAATGTTTCGTTTTTTAAACCACCAATAGCGCTACGCCAGATCAAAACTCCCCCGATGAGATGAGGACATATTTCTGTAGTATTAGAATACTTATCACCGTTTTCCATTTCTCGACCAAAAAAAGGAAATAATGTAACTGACACACTACCCCCCCTTTTTTTTTAAAGAGCAAGGAAGTTGAATATAACTGCAAGCAGTATGGTGATATACTTAATCAAATTTGGGAAACATGTAAGTTATGTAAGTCGAGGCGCTAGAATTATTCCAAAAAATATTGTACAAGTATAATTGCTCCTGCAAATAGATTTGAGAAAGATTATACCAAAAATGAAAAAAACTATTTTACAATCCGTGGTTGTGGTGGTACTGGTTTCCATGGTGATTTTTTTGGTTATGAAATTTACTGATTTTTCAATAGACTTTATGTTCCAGAAAGGCACTCGGCCAGAAATCTCAGGTTGGATTGCATATTGGAAAGAAAAAGACGCATACAAACTTCTCGATCGACATGCAAAAGTTTTCCATACTATATCTCCCTATTGGTATGACATAGATAAAAATTTTACTCTGAGGGATGTAAGCCCAGAAACTGACAAAAGTAAGATAATTAGCGAGCTATCCGCAAAAGGGGTATCTGTGCTTCCTTTAGTGAACACCCCGCTTTCTTTTGACAAACTTTCACCTCTTTTTGAGCAAGCGCATGCAGATGAAGTCATACAGCAAATAACCTCACGCATGCTTCTACTCGGTGTGAAAGGGGTAGACATTGATATTGAAGAAATGAATGCGAAGGACCAGCCGGCATATCTAGATTTTCTACGCAAACTCCATGCAAGACTTGCGGAGAAGAATCTTTTCATGTCAGCAAGTGTGTTAGCTCAGACTGGTACCCGTGATCAGGACGGGAATTTTCATCATTCGGTAGATTATTCAGAAGTGGGAAAAATTGCCGATAATGTGAATATTCTCGTGTACGATCTTCATGGCCCCGGCAGCGAGGCGGGACCGATTACCACGATCGACTGGTTGAAAGAAGTCATTACATTTTCACTAGCAAAAATTCCGAAAGAAAAAATTGTTATAGGACTTCCCATGTATGGCTACAACTGGCAGCTGCAAAGCACAGCACCTGAGCCTTATCCGTATGATGAGTTCATTGAACGTTTCGATTCAGATAAGAAGTTTACAAAGCAACGGGACGAAGCATCCGCACAATTACGATATGTTGGACCAGGCCAGGAGGCATGGGTTTCCGATGCACACGCGGTAAAAGTTTATATACAAACCGCACAACAGTTCGGGCTTAACAGGTTTATCATCTGGCAAATTGGGGGAATGGATGAAGATATGTTTTGAAAATTAACGTGAATGAAACAGTTTTTCCACGAGTAATTTAATTGCAAAGTAGATGTTTACGCAGATGTGGAAAATGAGTGATACTCCACCAAATTGAGGATTTGGACCCATAATAATAGTGATTAATTTAATAAAAATCTCTTTGTGTCCCAGGTATATTTAGTCCGACGGCTTAAATATGCCTTAAAGAAACTTTGGAGAAAGAGGAGACTGGTGACTAATCTCAAGAAGTAAAAGGGGATAATGTACAGTAAAAGAGTTGCGTCTCGTGACTTGAAACTCGCCCATATGAGGGTTGGCAGAAAAAAAATACAAAGATCAAAAAGCGCCGGCCCTTTTAAAACAGAAAGATTGTGAGAAAAATACAATACAGGAACTGCAACAAGAAGCACGAGCGACGTTATTCCGCTGAAAAGTCCCTCCGTGGCAAGCAAGGCAGCTTCAAAATCAAGATTTTGACCATGCCAGGGCAAATTATGTTTTTTTACTGCCTGCCAAAACCCCACATGCCAACGATTTACCTGCTTCACAAAGCTCATCAAGGTCTGAGGATCTTGAGTATAAACCACCGCCCTATCCTCAAAAATCATTTTCGTACGACGCGCACGGTGAAGTAAGAAAGTAAAATCCATATCTTCCGTAAATGTTCCTGACGGAATTTTAACGTTTTTGAAAATATCACTTCGAAATATCGTTGCGCAGCCGGGTACGACAATCATGCTCTGTAAATGCGCCTGCGCGCGTTTGTGCACGCTATGGGCAATCGCATATTCCCATAGGCGGTATTTTCCCGTCCATGAGCCTCCGAGCCCCTGCACCCTCCCCACAACACATGCGATCTCCTCAATAGTATCCTTTGCCAAATGCGCAAGGCATAACGAAACAAATTTTGGTGCAATTTGAGTATCTGCATCCATGAAAAGGATATAGTCATAACGCTCTACAAGTTTAAAATGTTTTATCGCGTTATTTAACGCATCGGCCTTGCCTACATTTTTGAGCAACGAAAGCACATGTGGGGTATATTTTTTAGCCACCTTTGCACTTTCATCTTTTGACCCATCATCGACGACATAGACATCCAAAGCGGGAATTTGTGAGACAAGCGATATGAGGGTCTTTGCGATTACTCGCGATTCATTATGAGCAGGCACGAGTGCTGCTATTCTATATGGCCTTGTCATTGGATTTGTCGTAATGATAACGCTTGGCTCGGAAGCACAACGGGAATACCTGCTGCTTTTAAATATTCGACTATTCCCTTAAACTCTTCGAGTGAAATGGAGTAATCTTCACCTCTACCTTTACTTTCCTCGTCAACCTGATGAAAGACTAAAATCACCCACTTGTTACTATTTTTTGCCTCTTGGACCCATGCTTGTACTTCATTCACAGTCGTGGTGTTGGTAATATTGCGTACTAAAAGATTATAGGGATCAAGATTTTTTAGATCATTCAATCCGGGTTCGGTTCCGCGGTAGGCAATAAACTTTTTTTGTACCTCCTTAATAAGCTGAGGACTATTAACTCCGCAAGGAGCAACAAAAATATCTGAAGTTAATTTTTCCGCCCAGAGTTCTTGTGTCGCATCTTCCATCTCTTTATCTATTCTTTCAGCGGACCAACTCTCCATTGAACAATCGTGGGAAACACTATGGTTGTCAATCTCCCACCCGTCTCTTTGAAGACTCCGTAATTGAGCCCAATTGGCGAAATTAGGGTAACCCACCGTGTCAGTAGGGACAGCTATCGCCGCTTTCATATTTGCCTCTTTCAGAATCGGAGCAGCTATCATATATTGCGAAATCCACGCATCGTCAAACCAAATGGTTATGAGTCCGCTTGTACTTTTTTCGATAGAGGGATATTTCACTTGGAATGGATCGGAAGCAACATACATCATTTCCTTGTCATCACTTTTATTCCACGCCGGATTTTGTTCCATTATTCCGACGATGTAGTTAGTACCAATCCAGGTGAAAAGAAGCGGGACAATAAGCCATGAAAGGAATGTATAATTTCGGGTTTGATTAATAGCTTCTTTCATATATTTGGAATGGAGTTTCCTGATAACGCAGTATATATTTATCCTTAAGCGCAACCCTTATCTCAGCCACAAGGTCTTTTTTTGCTTCTGAAGTGCCTGAAAGCTCGATGACCTCAAAATATCCGTCTCTTACCGCTTGAATATATGCATCATTATCCTTTAACTTGCCGTATTCGAACCAATCAAGTGTGGTCACATTTTCCGCTGGAGATATGGTGTCATATAAAGCAAGTGCAGTTGCAGGGCCAGTTTCCGTGAGCACTTTGTCGTTTTCATGAACAATTTTCGCTAGCTCGTTGAATGCATGGTCGGTATTGACCCACTGGTGCTCAACTCGCATCAAATCACGATATTGAAAGTACGGATACACACAAAAAAAGATAATCAAAAATGGCACGGTCACGACTTGTATCCACCTTACTTTTGAAGTTAACAAATATGCAAATCCGTAACCAATCAGTGGTGCGAGAAAAATCACCGTCAGCAATAAATGCTTATTAACCGTTGCAAAACGATGCGTGACCAGATGAAGAAAAGGAATGAGCAATGCAAAAAACACAAGAAATAATACGTTCTGCCATTTCTTATACCTCATACCCACAATTAAACCAGAAAAAAGCGAGAGTGGGATTAAGATCTTTGTATAAAACAAGATCTCATTTAAGATTTTTATGGATTCAACGTGTTCGCGAATAATCTGCGAACTTGCGAAAGAAAGTAAGCCTGTAATATTGATATATGCGTAAATCAAAAAACCAGTAATCAGTGGATATAGGAAGTACCGTCGCCATAGAAGGAATTTCGCCTTATTTCGCATGATACGCAAAAAAGAAATGGCAATAAGAAACGGGATAAAAATTCCCGTAATGATTTTTGAGTAGAAAGACATGATCATCGTAAGGGCTGCGATAAAATAAAATTTTCCACTATCTTGTGTATCCGCTCGGAGGAGGTGATTCGTGCTATAGACCAAGAAGAAAAATGATAATCCATCGTATGTCGCCAGTCTGCTCACAATAAGACTCACTGTGGAAAAAGCGACCGTGAGGACTGCAACGAACGGGGCAATCCTTTTGGCCAGGATATTCTGCGAAGGTTCAAAGAACTGCGTAAGTTTATAAACTTCAACGAGCGTAAAAAGACTGAAGAATATGTTGAGGAAGCGTGAGCCTAAAATACCCCCGCTTTCGTACGCAACCGCAGAAATAGAGGGGTAGATATAGGAAAGGCCCCCCATCCAATTTTTTGCACTATATGTAAACCAGTCATGCTGGAATATGCCCATTTTGCCAATAACAACATAAAGAGCCTCGTCACTAAACGGTGAATTATAATTTAAATTGTAGATCCGTATGGATAATGCGGCAATAAAAAGCAGAGACAGTAAAATTACTTCAATTTGATTCGCAATGCTTTCTTTAAAATGTAGTAGCATTAAATTCATGATCTAAGAAGGGTGCCGTGTTTCTTGCCGTGAGTGAGTGAGATAAGGATTTGCTAGAGTTTGCACCATAACATAGATAAGCTAACTACGCATCCAGATACGTACAGATTCCTTTGTTGTGCGGCCGCGCTGAAACAACACCAATAAGATAATCAGAACAAGCTTATGGTTTTAACATTAATCTGAGATAGGTTTCTACACAAAATCTTCACCGTAGCTTCATATTCGGCACCTTACTATGTATGTATTATGTGCTAGTATGAGCAGTAATGGACGATAGCGACAACAAAATTATTTCTGGGCGCGAACAAACCGATGAAAGTTTACGCGAGGAAAGAAAAAAAACCGATACGGCCTTGGTTGATACGATAAAAACAATCGAAAAAAAAGCTGATATAGTAGTTGAAAAAGCTCGCGATAAAGTAGATATTATCGTAGAGGAAGCGCGCGATAAAGCAGACGAAAAACTCGCCTCCCTCTCAGCTTCCGCAGAGACAACTCATGCTATTCTCAAAAAACGAGAAAAGGATGATGAAGTAGTGCAAAAAGAGCGGATCGCTGCGGATGAACTGCTTGCCCGGCAGCGCAAAGAAGATACTCTCGCACTCAAACGGCTATTCCCGCTTGAGCGGGAGAAAACCGACAGAACGCTCTTGATCGAACGAGCACGGGCGGATGATGCGCTTGAACATCGTGACGATTTTCTCGGCATGGTCAGTCATGACCTAAAAGATCTGCTCGGTGGGATTCTTTTGAGTTCAACATTGCTTACACAGCGGGCAACTCAAAGTGAGGAGGGAAAGCGTATTCGTGAAACAGGAATAAACATTGAGCGCTATGTCGCGCGCATGAATCGGCTCATCGGTGATCTGGTTGATATTCAAAGTATTGATGCGGGAAAGCTTTCTGTTTCGCTCGGGGTTGTAGATACGACACAGCTGATAACTGAAGCAGTAGAGACATTTCAGCCATTGGCCAAGGAAAAAAACATCTCGCTTGAATCTGTACTCTCAGGCGACTTTCCTGTACTGCCAGGGGATCATGAACGCATGCTTCAGGTGTTTGCGAACCTCATAACAAATGCGCTCAAGTTCACTCCGGAAGGAGGCAGCATTATTATTCGTCGTGAAAAAACGAAAGATACGGTCACTTTTTCTGCAACAGATACTGGTCAGGGAATGCAAAAAAATGTGCTCGAAGTAATTTTTGAGAGGTTTTGGCAGGTCGACAAAAACAGTCGCAGAGGTCTGGGGCTCGGTCTCTATATTTCGAGGTGTATTGTTGAAGCCCATGGGGGTAAAATTTGGGCGGAGAGTACAGCGGGCAAAGGCAGTCAATTTTTCTTCACACTTCCACTTGTTGCTGCAACACAAACACATAAAGCACTCTAGAGAGAGTGCTTTAGACCGAGATATGGGGTCGGATAGTCTCTGATTGTTCCGCTTAATAACGTATCTCAGTTCTTTCGCAAGAGTTCTGTTGGTGTGAGTGATGTAAAGCGTTTGGCGAACCACAGTGCAATCACTGCGGTCAGTGTCACTACTGCAATCATGATCCAAAGGATATCCCATGAACCGTAAAAGCCCTTGAATTCAAATAGGTAACGGTTGAGCACATATGCACCCAAAAATGAGATGAGTATTGCGAACAGTCCGGCGAGTATGATCACGGATACTGATTCGAGGACAAACAGCGAAAAGAGTAACCGCAGACGCGCCCCGAACGCGGTGAACACCAACATATCGTTCGCACGCTCACGCACCGATAGAGCAAGCATTGCAATGATAAGGATAAATCCTAAAAGAAGCGCTGGTATCGCAGTGGCAATAACCGCGATTGTGAGAACCCCAACAACCTTGTTCACCGCTTCGAGAATCTGGGTTGTCGGAATAGTTGAGATATTCGGATACATTGCTGCAAGTTGATTCTGTATCTCGGGTATTTTGGTCTCAGGAACAAAGGCGTATCCGAAACTCGAACGAGGAAAGTCTCTCAGTACATCAGGACTAAAGACGAGAAAGAAAAACGGCAGTCCACCCGTAGTGTTGACCTCGTGAATGGAAGTGACCGTAGCGCTAATTGGGATTCCTTCTACCTGAAACTCGACATTGCTTCCGAGTCTAAGCTTGGCACGCTGTGCGAATTCGCGTTCAACTGAAACTTGATGCATGCCTGACTCACCATGCCAATTGCCTGAGACGACATGTTCTCCCTCGATGAGTTCTCCACGTGATGTCAGATTGAATTCTCGTGCGAGTTCGGTATCCTTGGTGGCGAGATTGTCCTGTACTGTGTATCCGTCGCGCTTCATGAATCGCCCGCGTACCACGGAGAAATCCTTCCAAGAATTGCCCATAATGTCGCGCACACCGGGAAGTTGATCTGATTGGATATCAATGGCATAGAGATTTGGGGCATCCTGCTTAAATTCTGTGCCGAGATTTCCTCTTACGTTTTGCTCGATTAAGGCGACCGCAAAAATGCTTGCAAGTGCAATGGTGAGCGAGGTGATCGCGGTCACCCCGAGCACTCCTTGGTGGCGCAAGAAATTCATAATACTGCGTACAGGAAACGTGAATGCAAAGCGCTTCCGATGTCCAAGTGCGATACCCAGACGAACAAGGAAAAAGAGTATCACAAATACCCCGGCGATACTTGCCACCGCAATGAATCCAATAAATGCACTCGTGGTGAGGTACCAGACTCCGAGATAAAGTCCGGTGAGCGTAAAGATAAGTGCAGGGGTTTCACGTAGCAGTGTGCGAAAATTTCCGTGTTCAACTCCGTAGCCCATAAGTAGCATTTTTGGATCGATGACAATCAGCCGCGACAAAAATCCTGTTGCTGAAAAAAGACACAAGAGAAGAGTGAAGAGACTAATGAGTGGAATATTCGCCAATACTGACACGGCGGGAAGGGTGCTACCGATAAATGATTGTGCATAAGGGAGTATGACATTTGCAAGGAGGTTCCCCGCGAGCGCTCCGGCTACTCCTGCGATAAGTGACAGTATCCCAAGAATCAGAAGGAAGAGTAGCAACAAGTGAAAGCGCCGAAGGCCAAGTGCGCGCATGATTGCGATAGTCTTTTGGAATGAGGCAAGAAAGTAGATGAGGTTGACGCGAATATTTACAATCACGAGGAATAACGCAAGAACAATGATGGTAGAAAAGAAGCGCTTTGCTGCATCAAGGATGCGATTGAGTGTGGTTGGACCGTCAGAGGCAACTGCCACTTGAGAACCCGAGCGTGTGAAATCTTTGCGTAATTGTGCGGAATACACCATGGCGAGATTTTTGGCGAGTGTGTCCGGATATCGTACAGAAAGGGTATAATCAGCCCGGCTCTGCTTACCGAAGATTCCTGTCATGCTCCATCCCTCATCGCTCATGATCATAAGTGGTCCAAGACGAAAACTCCCAGCGACACGATCTGGCTCACCGGTAATCACATCAGTGATGATAAAAGAGCCTTTACCAATCGTGAGTACATCTCCTTTGGATAGCCCCATACGAACGAGGAGATCATGTGCAACAAATACCTGGTTCTTTGCGAGTGGCTTTGAGACATCATCTTCTGTATTGAGTGTCCCAAAAAGCGGGTAGTTCCGGTCTACGACTTTCAGAGAGACCAACAAGCTCGAAAGACGCCCTACGTCAGGTTTTTTGTTCGACTGTACTACCACAAGAGTATCTATCCGTCGTGAGTAGGTAGCTCCGAGTGTAGTGAGTTGCGTAAGTGTAGGATTGCCTTCAATTACCGTAGGGGAGTTCTCCTTTATCGTCACATCCCCGCCGACCAGGCTTCGGGATTGAGAGACAAAAAATTGCTGTACGCTGCCGATGAGACCAAGTACTGTCGCAAGTGTAAGTGCTCCTACTGCAAGACTGAGAAATGCAAGGAGGAATCGTAACCCATTGCGCTTCATCAGTTTTGGTAAGAGTCTGAGTACCATCATGAGGTTATCTCATTAATGCTGCCTCCCTTAATCTCGATAATACGGTCCATACGATGAGCAATTTCTTTGTCGTGGGTAATGATCACGAGTGTGCAGTCTTTTGCTGCGTCCATCAGCTGTGCGAGTATTTGTTCCCCGGTCTTTACATCGAGGTTGCCGGTCGGTTCATCTGCGAATAATATGCTTGGTGCCTGAACAAGTGCTCTGGCAATCGCGACACGCTGTTCTTCACCCCCCGAAAGCATCGAGGGGAGGTGGTGCATACGATTTGAAAGTCCGACAGATGCAAGAGCCTTTATGGCAGTGGCACGACTCTCTTTTCCTCCGATATCGAGCGGGAGCATGACATTTTCGAGTGCGGTAAACGAAGGTACAAGTTCAAAGGACTGAAAAATGACTCCAATATTCGTATTGCGTAGTTGTGAAAGTTCATCCTCGCCCATCTTCGCGATATCATTACTGTCAATCAGAACGCTTCCACTATCTGGGATATCCATCCCAGACATGAGTGAGAGTAATGTAGATTTTCCGGAACCGGATGCGCCTATAATCGCCACTTTTTCTCCGGATGCGATGGTGAGATGAACATTTTTTAATACCTCGATGAGTGTGTCGCCTTGGTGGTAGGATTTACTTACATGTTTTAATTCGATCATAGAGTTATGGTAACATCTCGTTATGCAAAGTAAACGGAGTCCTCTTCATAAAAAATTCATATCTTGGATCATCCTCGGAGCACTCATGATAATGAGTGGTGTAGTTCTTGTGAACCGCGACAGAGTGGTAGATCATAATATTATTCAAACAGCAAACACTGTCCTGTTTGCGACATCTTCGGTCGACATGAGTGCCGTCACAGAGGATGGTCAAACGTCTTCTTTAAGCGCAAGCACAACCATTGTTGCATTCGGGGATTCAATCACGGCAGGTTACGGACTTCCATATGGCAGGGGATATCCTGAGCAACTTGGACGACTACTACAGGATCGCGGACATGACGTACACATGATCAACGCAGGCGTCTCCGGAGAGACGACAGCAGGCGGGCTTCGACGCGTCGATTTTATTATTCGTCAAAAACCAGATATCGTTATCTTAGCACTTGGCGGCAATGATGCGTTGCGGGGTATTGATCCAAGTTCGACCAGCGCAAACCTGTCGCAGATCATCGAGGCACTGAAGCGCGCACGTATTACAATTATATTGGCAGGGATGTATGCACCAGAGAACCTCGGACCAACATATGTAAAAGAGTTCAATGCTATCTATACGAGTTTGTCGACGAAGTATGGAGTCATTCTTGTGCCGTTCCTCTTAAAGGATGTTGCGCTCGACCCACAAAAGAATCAAGCCGATGGCATACATCCGAATGAAGTCGGTGCGCAAATTATCGCAAAGCAAAATCTCCTCCCGGCACTGTTGCCGCTTCTCCCTTAGATCGTGGCATATCGATGATTTGTGCCTCTGCATGGCTCGTGTGGTTTGCGGTGCAGTGCCACTACCTACCTGTCTCATGAATAGTATGCGCTCATCATTTGAGTTCGCTTTCAATTTGTACTATAACTGAATACATATTAGTTACTTTTTCGGTCACTTGCTTTCTATGAAGATTACACATATTCACGCACGCGAGATTATTGATTCACGCGGAAATCCTACCGTCGAAGCCGAAGTCACGCTCGAGGACGGCACGCTCGGACGCGCTGCGGTACCATCAGGCGCATCAACTGGAAGTAATGAGGCAGTAGAGTTGCGTGACGGTGATAAGGGTAGGTACAGCGGCAAGGGGGTGCTGAAAGCGGTCGAGTTCGTGAACGGGGAGATTACAAGGGCACTCCTCGGTATGGATGCGAGTGCACAGACCGAGATAGACGAAAAGATGATTTCACTCGACGGTACTCCGAACAAAGGTAGACT
The DNA here is from genome assembly GCA_043743715.1 of bacterium. Lineage (GTDB taxonomy): Bacteria > Patescibacteriota > Minisyncoccia > Phycocordibacterales > UBA6899 > MHLP01. The sequence continues at coordinate 7,289 of JAYTWK010000054.1, read as the reverse complement.
CGGTGCCAACGCTATCCTTGCGGTCTCGCTCGCATCTGCGAAAGCCGCTTCGCTTGAAAAGAAGCTGCCACTCTATGTGTATCTCAACTCGCTTGCCACCATGACAACCGACATGTCACTCCCGCTTCCGATGGTGAATATCATTAACGGCGGCAAACATGCGGCAGGCTCAACCGATATCCAGGAATTCATGATAATGCCGATCGGTGCACATACGCTGGCCGAGGCAGCACGTATGTGCGCAGAAGTATTTCATGCGCTCGGTAAGGTCATCGCGCAGAAGGGATACAGTACCACGGTCGGTGATGAAGGCGGCTACGCACCAAAGGTGAAAGAGGGTAACAAAGAAGCGCTGGCACTTGTGAGCGATGCGGTAGTAAAAGCCGGATATACACTCGGCAAAGACTTCGTACTCGCTCTTGATGTTGCTGCAACCGAACTGTATCACGACGGCACCTATACGCTTGCTACTGAGGGACGCACGCTCACCTCGAGAGAGATGGCGGACTGGCTCATTTCGCTTTCGAAAGAATATCCCATCGTCTCAATTGAAGACGGACTCGCGGAGAACGACTGGGAAGGATGGAAGTATATGACCGCGAAGTGCGGCGATACAGTACAAATCGTTGGTGATGATCTCTTGGTCACAAATGTAAAATTTCTTGAGCGGGGGATCACGGAGCATGCGGCGAATGCTATCTTGGTGAAGCTCAATCAAATAGGCACACTTACAGAGACTATCCGTGCAGTCGAGATGGCGCATGCGGCCGGATGGAATGCCATTATCTCGCATCGCTCGGGTGAGACCGAGGACACCACCATTGCTGATCTTGTTGTCGCGCTTGGTACAGGCCAAATAAAGACCGGTTCGATGTCGCGCACTGATAGAGTAGCGAAATACAATCAGCTCATCCGCATCGAAGAGGAACTCGGTGCGAAGGCGGTATTTGTAGGATATGGTGCACTCAAAAAATAATACCGCAAAAAAATATGGCAACACTTATACTCGTGCGGCACGGCAACTCGGCGTGGAATAAACTTGGACTCTGGACAGGGAAGACTGAGGTCGACTTGACGGCAGAAGGGCTAGATGAAGCGCGTAAGGCTGGAGTGCTGCTCGGTGATATCACCATCCATCGCGCGCATGTCTCCACACTTCGGCGCACGTACCAGACACTCGAGAGTATCAGAGAGGGGTACGGCAAAACGATTACCGAGCCGGCAAAAGACCATGCGCTCGATGAGCGGGACTACGGTACTTATACAGGCAAGAATAAATGGGAAGTAAAAGACGCACTTGGAGAAGTAGAGTTCAATAAACTCCGTCGCGACTACGACTATCCGGTTCCGGAAGGGGAGACGCTCAAGGATGTATATGAGCGCGTGGTCCCGTATTATAAGCGCGTCATCATGCCGGAGCTTATGGCGGGAGAAAATGTGCTCGTGGTCAGCCACGGCAATACCTTGCGTGCGCTGGTGAAATATCTTGAGCAGATAGCCGATGAGCGCATCAGTGAAGTCGAGATAGCGACCGGTGAAGTCTTGTGCTATCAAGTCGATGCACGCGGAAAGGTTGGTGAGAGAGAGACTCGAGGTAAGGTAGTGTCCACTTAAATATCACATATTGTGATAATCAAAAACCCCGTCATATATATGGCGGGGTTTTTTCGTGACGACTTATCCCACGCAATCACACTTGGAGCATTTCTCTCCTTTTGTGTGCTCGTGATGGCATGTCTCACACTTTATATCAGTATTATTTGTCTTCCCGTCAGTCGTTTTTTTGTCGTCCATAAAATTTTTGTAATGAGTAATTTCCACACTGTGGGTGGCGGATGAGTTATCTTTCATAAAAATTTTGATAATAACTCAGCCGCTGCCGCAGTGGGAGAAATGGCAATGCTCAAAAAATGACTTTTGAGCATTGCGCAAAATGGGGACGAAAACTCCTGTCCGACGCGACCTACAGAAAGAAGTCCGACTTGAGATTGGTAATTCGCTACCGCTGATTTAGTGAGTAATCCTTAGTATCAGTATCCAGAAACAATTCCTTGTGGATAGATGCTCGGGTTCTGTGAAAGATATGTCTGTAGTGTCGATACGTCAGTACCGGACATGCTTCCTTCGAGCTCGCGTTTAAGGGTGGCCGCGTATAGCGGTGATGCGAAACTGAAGACGAGTGCTGCGGTAATAGCGGTTGCAATCAAACTTAAACGTAACTGAGAGTTGGTAATATTCATGAATTTAAAGAGTATAAGCGATAGTTAATGAATACTGCGTGAAGTGAGGCACATACCCGATATGGCTGTCTCTAAATCTCTACCAGTGCAAAGTGTACACTCTACTGTAAACAACAGTGGGACGCGGACCTGCATGGCCCTCAGCCGTATGAAGAAAAAAGGTGCGGTAGCTGCGCGAATCAAAGGTTTTTTTCATAGATGTGTTAGGTGGGATTGGTTGTTGTATTTACCGAGTGACGACAGCCGACCTTACTGTCTGTATCTACTGTACCGATGACGCGCCACCTTCAAAATTGTTACAGTCACGTTCGTGTCGTTACCGAGTACACCTCATTTAATCCTCATGGAGTTTGCTTATTATGAAGCATACCGTGGCTTCCGGTGTCGAGACGGTCACGTTCGTCAGGAAGATGTGTATGATGCCGACGGCTATCACTCACATCACACAATAGACGAATATCGCGATGTAGTGTGCTCCACATTTGCTCCTGCGAGTTTCATCACAAAATAAAACGCGAGCAGTATTTCAATCACCGAAAGTATATACCAAACGATTTGCGTACCGTGATAAGTAGGCTTTGTCGTGGGGGTGTACATGAGTCAATAGAGACAATAAGAACAAATTACTGGTAGATAAGTTATGCCGCATGAGGTGTCTCACTGTGACAGCAAAAATAATGTTGTAGTGGCAGTGCATCTCAGAATGCACCAACTGTATGGAAAAAACTATAATGGAACAAAACAGGCAAGAAATATTTATCCGTGCATACGGAGATTACGAGAAATCGCTCCTGCGTCGGTCGTTGTTTAAGGTTGGGGATAAAGCGCTTGCGGACGATTTGGTGCAGACGACATTCCTCAAGACTTGGGAATATCTTGTGAAGAGAGGCAATATCGATTCGATGAAGGCCTTTCTATTTAATGTGCTCAATAATCTGATTGTTGACGAATATCGCAAAGAGAAGCCGGTTTCTTTGGATGTGCTCAGCGAGGGAGGATTCCATGTAGAGATCGATGACTCCGAACAGTTATTCAATATCATCGACGGTAAGAACGCTATCATGATGATTCCCCTCCTCTCGGAGAAGTATCGCAAGGTTATCACCATGCGCTATCTTGAAGACTTACCGCTTAAGGATATTGCGCTTGCTACCAATCAGTCGAAGAATACCGTTGCAGTGCAGATTCATCGCGGGGTAGAAAAACTTGCGATTCTGTTCCGGTTGGAGACCACAGAGTTTGAAAAACAAGAATCAGGAAGACAAAAAGAAAAAGTAGAAGTGACGTAGGGCCTTTTACTTACAAGAGATGCCCATGAGATCAGTTTCTCAGATTATTTCTGATGGAGTGAGACAATCTTATGGAGAGTCTACATTGCTGTTCATCATGGGAAGCAAACACCCAGTGTAAATGGTTACGTGCCGCTTGCAATAACTCATATATTGAAATGCACCAGAGAACCATTTACACTGGGTGTTTTTGTATTGAAGAACATTACGCTACTGCGACCATCATGACGGTTACGATGACCCAAAGCACCGAAAGCACTATTGCGATGGTGATAAGCATAGTGATGTTATTTTTAACTCACGTGGATAATGGTCCTAGTCTAGTTTTTTCTTTTTGGTTGCTGATTTTTTGCGTAATTGCAGGACTTCGCGGCGCAGATCTTCAATGACCGACGTCAGATCGGTGACGGTCTTATTGAACTCGATGACCGTTTTGTTGAATCCGCCGAGTTCTGCGATGCGTGCAGCTAGCTCCTCGCTGCGCTCGATCATCTCTGTTTCGTACTCCTTGGTCTTTGAGGCAAGCTTCTGTGCGATTTCGGTGTATCTGGTAATATCTTCGATAGCAAGCAAAATGATAGGCATTTTTGTCGGCGATACCTCACTTTCATTCTGGTAGATACGGCGCGCATTCAAGAGCATGACCTTCTTTCCTACCCTGGGGAAGTTATGTGTAACCTCAAAACCTCTGAAGAAACTATCTTTCACCATAATATCTTTGAGCAGTTTCTTTAGAAGCGGAATATCCCACTGCCCATCGCCAAGGTCATAGAGCTTCTTTCCTTCGGTATCTTTCACCGGCACTTCAAATACACGATAGAATGTCTCATTTGCCGCAAGTACGCGCAGCTCCTTATCAAGAATGATAAACGGCTCGCGTACAGTGTCGACCACCGTTCGGATATATGTCCAGCTTGCCTTCCACACACTCTCGGCCCAGTCGATGCCGCCCGGCTCCCATGATATATGTGCTGTATCTTTTTTATTATCCATTTTTTTTATTTTTTACGAGTCTGAAGTTAGGTATTAAGCATGCCGTAATACACATCACTTTATTACATATCATACGATGTTAAGCCTATGCGCATGACGGTCAATACAAATCAAAGAGCCGACTTTCTCTCATGAATTTTTCTTCATATTGGACAATTGATATAAATGTTTTTTGTTGCAGAATTCTGGCTCAGACATTGTCATAGATCTCTCTGCGCCACGGCTCTCTCTCCGCAGACGATGGATACCATCGATTGCATCACTATGTTGCCGCATGTCATGAACGTGCGACACACAGCAAACTGACAAATTTTGGGAAAAGCTCGATCCCAACATGAAGCGCACCTATATTGGTCCACAAAGTGGAGTCGGCACAAAGTATGAATGGGAAGGTAAGGGTCAGGTCGGAGCCGGCAGCATGGAAATAACAGCATCCGCCCCGTCATCATCAATCGCCATCGACCTCAGCTTTCTTAAGCCTTTTAAGGCGCACAATCTCACTGAGTTCACTTTTGTCCCGACTGCCGGAGGTACTGAAGTTATCTGGGCGATGTCAGTGTCACTTGATCTGATGATGAAGGTGTTTCACATCTTCATGGACATGGACAAGGTGGTCGGCAAAGACTTCGAGCGCGGACTCGTAAATCTCAAACAGCTCTCTGAGAAGTAAATCTACTTTTTCCTTCACACCACGACATTCCTTAAATGGCATGAAAGCACCGAAGCGCTTGGTTATGTACTGCTATGTACGCATGAAAAGTAAGGTAGACAAATCACCCCGAACTCAATACGAGTCCGGGGTTGTGTGTGCAGGGAATACCGTAAAGAACAGTATTATTGCAAGTATTGCTAAGAAGATGATTTTGAGTATGTCACGGTCGAACATGGCGAACTCCCAAGGAAGATGATCAACACTCATTGTTCTCCAAGTTTCTCTTGTTTGCAAGTATGCGATCCATCTCGCCGTACGAGTGTATATTTGCTATAGTCTAGCAATGATATTTACCTTGAGGATCGAGCAGGCTATTCGTTTTTCGATTAAAACTCACGAAGGCGACCAAAAGCAAAAACGTAAAGGCAAAGACGTCCCATACATCACGCATCCACTCACAGTGGGGCTTATCTTGGCGCATGCAGGTGCCAGTGAAGATATTGTGATTGCAGGACTACTTCACGACACCGTTGAAGATTGTATTCCTGAAGCAAGAGTGACACATGAAATGATTGCAGAAAATTTTGGCGCGCATGTCGCGCAACTTGTCGCAAGTGTGACTGAAGATGTGGAAGAATACTCCTGGGAAAAGCGAAAACAAGCGGCACTCGTACATATTGCACACTTCTCTCATGACTCTATCATGCTCAAATCAGCTGATATTATTGCGAACGCATCTGAGACCATCGCCGATCATGCACAGATAGGCGACGAAGTTTTTTCGCGTTTTGGTGCGAAGAAGCAAAGAATACTTGAACATTATTTTAATGTCATTGATGCGCTCCGAAGAGGATGGCAAGAAAGTCCGCTTGATCATGACCTTATGATCATCGACAGCAAACTCCGCACGATAGGAGGCATATAGCTTCGTACAGAATGTGCGCTATAATACAGAAAGTTTACTCATTCATGTTTATGTATGATCATTCAACTCACGAACATTGTCGCAGGAGCACTCCTCGCAGCACCAAAAGTAGCAGAGTGGGGTGCTAAGGATGCAGCCCATACCTTTGAACGCGTGCTCGCACCGTATGCACGCATCATCGGAGCGGTAGAGCTCGGCTGCGGAGTGCTCGCGCTCGCCATGCGTATGGGGCTCATCTGGCTCCCAATAAAGAACTTTGGTGCAAGCTATCCGCAGGCTATTCCCGCAATACTGGTCGGCCTCATTTTGTGCGCGGGATATTTCAGCAATATTGCCGCACTGAAGCAGCTCGTCGAAAAGATGGAGCCGTACAAAGCATGGATAGGTATTGCCGCATTTGCGAGCGGGCTCAATTCCATTTTGTTTGGCTGCTGGCTGTGTGTGTACTAGTCATCTATCTCGGGAGTTCCGCTTTTGTCGGAAATCTGAGAAAATAGACAAGCAATGCACTCTGAAACAGACAAGCTTGCTCTTGATGCAAAACTCGGCAACGATGGCATCATTTATATTAAGGCATCAGGAAAGGTAACCAATCAGCATCTCGAACAGTTCTCGCACTGGACCGATAGCGTGAAGTCGCTCATTAGCGAGAGGGCTGCTGCCGGGATTGACCCGATTTTAGTACTTGTGGATATCGGCGGAGTGACACACTATGAACGCAAGCCGGTGACTATCCTGCGCGAGCTTCTCGATTATGATAAGCAGTTCCCCATACGCACTGCGATGGTCGGCGCGAGTAAATTAGCCGCGATACTTATTGACTCGCTTGTTGCGATACTGGTGCGCAAAAATGTCAGGCAGTTCCGATCCCAAAGTGAGGCGATGCTATGGCTCACCGCGAGAGTAAAAAAATAATACGACGTCATATATGAGTACGCTGTTCATTATACTCACTCATGTGTCACCCACTCATCACCGCTTTGCCTGTATGTGTGAGGATGGTTCGCGCGAGGAAGCGGAGCTTGAGACGAAGACCTATCTGTACCATGACCTGCTACATGTTGCAGTCGAAAGCGAGGCGTTCCTTGCTGATTCATTAGACTCGCTCCCCAATAAGACCCACCCGTCAAAAAACACACACAGGTGTGCTTTTAACTCTGGTAACTCAAGTGATAGTTCCACAATCCCGC
>JAYTWK010000053.1:0-20207 GCA_043743715.1 bacterium | reverse complement strand
GAATTATGTGCGCACCCAAGACGAGGATGACCGAGGACAGCTGCAATTCGAACTCTAGTTACGCGACCACACCGCGGACTCTGTCCGCGGTGATTGATTGAGCAACAATGGACTATTCACTATCGCATTTCGGAAAAAGATTGAATCAATTACAGCATCCCGACATTCGGCTTTATCATCACGGCATTAGGCATCAGCGGGATAGTGATAGGCATAGTTCCGCTCTATCTCAACATGCCTCGCAATAATCGGTTGACCGAGCTTGTGTGATTAAATGATATGTCAAATGAGGTATTAATGAAGTACGGAAAAAAAATGGCACCACACTCGGTTAAGAGGGGTGCCAGAATGAGTACTAGCGTACTCGGGGAGGAGGTAGAGAGTAATGATGACCTGTAGCTTTTGCTAGCTTACACCACCCTCTACTGGTTGTCAATAGATTTGTATCCCCGGAATTAATCCTTATGTATCAAGGCGCTTTTCCATGAGATACTTATCTTATGTACAAGGTATACATCCTTTTGTGTAGTGATCGCAGTCTTTATACCGGCATCACGACCGACCTCAAGCGACGGTTTGAAGAGCATAAAAATGGAGAGGGAGCGCACTATACCCGAGCGCATAAACCGCTGCGGATGGTATATGCTGAGAATGCGACGGATCGCAGTACCGCATCGAAGCGCGAGGCGCAGATCAAACAGCTCACTCACACGCAGAAACTACGATTGATAAAGATGAACATAACAACATAAACTCATGAAACAAAAAACCCTCGCTGGTATCGTCATCGTATTTCTTGCATTGCTTGCAATCGTGTTCTATTTTGGAGCACAAAGCTCTCCTGCTCCGGCGCCCGCTATAGAAGTGGCGACGACACCACGTGCACCAAGAGGAGCAAAAGATACAACCTACATGATAGAAGGACAGCACGTGAAGCTCCTCGGAGGAATTGCACAACAAGAAGCCACCCCTAGCTCGGCAAGCATGAGTACGACAAAAGTCTTTGGAGAACTTACGCTTGGTGATTTGAACGGCGATGGACAGAATGATGCAGCACTCATCCTCATGCAAGAGCGAGGTGGAAGCGGCACGTTCTACTATCTCGCGGTAGCATATTCTTCGACAACCGGAATCATCGGAACTAATGCGCTTCTTCTGGGTGACCGTGTGGCGCCGCAGACGCTCGAGATACGAGATGGTTTGATTATTGTAAATTATGCGACTCGTAAATTGGATGAACCGATGTCCGCGTCACCATCACTCGGCGTATCGCTTTATGCGCGCCTTATAGAGGGTATACTGAGGGATGTCACCAAGGAAGTGACCATAACAAAGACCGTGATCGAGTGATATCTAGACTGATTTATCAAGCGTGGACGCAGCACAGGAAAAGAACTAGTATGCGCATATGAGCCAACAATCCTCCTCAACATCTTATTTCCGCAAGATTCACTCCGGCGAATCGTATCTTGAGCGTGTCGCTATCGGCTCGACTAAATACATCGGCTCGCCGACTTCACTGGTTATTCATACAATATTTTTTGTCTGCGTGTTTGGACTTCAGAAGTTTGGATTCTCATTCGATCAGACCATGCTTATCTTAACTACTGCGGTCTCGCTTGAGGCTATATATCTTTCGCTCTTCATTCAGATGACGGTTAACCGCCAGGCGCGGCAAATCGCAGCAGTATCCGATGATGTTGATGATATTCAGGAGGATGTCGAGGAGATTTCCAAAGATATCGACGAGATCCAAGAAGACGTCGACAGTATTCAAGAGAATTCAGAAGAGATTAGTGATGATCTTGAGGGGATTCATGAACATATCGAAGATATCAAAGAAAACGTTGAAGATCTTTCAGGTGAGTTTGACAAGGAGGATGCAGAGCCTGATTCCGATGGTGCACGGGTGCAGCGCATTGAATACACTCTCATAGAACTCCTGAAGGAAGTAAAAGCGCTCCAAATCAAATAACACCCGGGGAGTACATACTCAAAGCACCAAACGGAACATTTCGAGGAAGATGATGATAAAAAAATCATACCAGCGCGCTTCTTTCGACACTTCGTATTTCGACGCTTCGCTCTTCCATTCGTTCATAATACGCACCAGATCTGCGGTCATATGTTTGTCGTTGAAGAAGATTCCCGCTTCGATATTCCAGTCGAATGAAAGTGCATCGAGGTTATTGGATCCGACCAGTCCTTCACGGTCGTCAATCATCATGGCTTTCGCATGATTCATTGTGCCTGAGAGATAACACGTCGCTCCAAGCGCATGCATCTCTGAAAGGAAATGGCGGTTGACACGGTCGATGATCCAAAAGTCTGTCGCGTTCGGAACGATGATATCGACCGCTACTCCACGCAGTAGTGCACTGTGTAGAAGGGTGATAAACCAACGGTGGGGGATGAAGTACGGAGTCACAAGGCAAATGCGCTCTTTGGCAGCGTTGATGTGCTCGGTGTAATAAGTGTGCAGTACTGAGCGCTTCCCGCCGATGCCATGATCGATGAACCAAAACCGCGCACGCCGCAGAAGCGGAAGCCTGCGCGCGCGTGCACGCACCAATGGGTCTTCTCCACCCGCGTCTTTGTACACCAGAGCGAATGAAGCAATCATGGTGCGGGCAATACGTTCACTGTGCAGCTCTATTTGGAGATCTCTCCAGGGCGCGAACTGTCCCGAGATGTTCACACCCCCGAGGAACACCTGCCGCTCGTCGACAATCAGCATTTTACGATGGGTGCGCTTCCACCAATAACTGAAGAACAGCACCTCGGCACCGCTCGCGCGCAGGCGCAAGATGGCGGCGTTTGCAAGTCTAAAGCTACCGATGCGATCGAGTACGATGCATACACGTACCCCACTCTCTGCTTTTTGTGCAAGTTCTGAAAGAAAATCGAATCCGTGAGTGTCGTCCTCGAGAATATACATCTCGAGATAGATGCTTTCACGTGCTCCTCCAATAGCGACGAGCATTGCCTGCCAGGCCTTCGTCGAAGTAGTGAAAAAACGATAATGCATGAGACCTTCATTATGACACATATGAGAAACATATGAATTCTCACAGAATATATGGATTTTGGGCTTTATTTCCTTTATGATATTGATATACTCCTCCCTTATGCGTACCCTCACTCCAGTCTTACGGTCACTCAAGCAAAGCAAAACAGGCTTTACGCTCATAGAACTCCTGGTCGTAATAGCGATTATTGGCATTCTCTCATCAGTCATCCTTGCGTCGATGACCAGTTCGCGCCAGAAATCACGTGACGCAAAACGTATTGCCGAGCTGACTCAGATGGTGCGCACTCTTGAGCTTTTTTATGACAGTAATCAGCGCTATCCGTCGACTACCCCGACTGGCTTCTCCGGAGCAGATGCAGGAATACAGATTCTCGCATCACTCAAACTTATTCCTTCTACTCCGATCCCACCACCGGGAACAAACCCCACCTACATGTATCATGGTGTCTATGATAACAACGGCACTTCTGCCGAGTGCACACTCGCTACACAGGTATGCACCGGATTTGAAATAGGCATCACCCTTGAGCGCAGCGATAATCTCGTACTACTCTCTGACGCGGACCAGTCCGTCGGCGCATTCTATGGCGGATATCCTGATTGCGCAGTGAATACTGCCGGACAGGACCAGTGCTTTGATCTGAAGGGAAACTAAGCGGGGCCTATTCCAATTCGTCAATAAATAAGGTACGCTAGGCACTCATGGCACAAGGAGAAGTCATTTTGCGCTTCGAAGACGTATCGTATGAATACGGTCACAATAAACCCATCTTAGATGAGGTCAGCTTTCCTGTACGGCGCGGAGCCAAGATCACGCTGATGGGTCAGAACGGTGCGGGCAAATCGACACTCTTTAGCCTCATTACTCATATACACAAGCCCGAGTCGGGGAAGGTGCACATCGGCCAGGGAGTGACCATCGCCCACAGCCGTCAGAGCATTCCACGCGGCGAACTTGACCTTACTGTGCGCGAATTCTTTGAAAAGTGTTTTAAACAGAAGGTCTATGACATCGACCCCAAGATAGACGCGGTGCTTGAGGTGGTGAATCTTAAAGCTCCGCACGAGCGAATAGTGCGCTCTTTTTCAGGGGGTCAGCAGGCGCGCCTTCTTTTGGCTTCTGCACTTATTCAGGACCCAGACCTGCTCCTCTTGGATGAGCCGACTAATAATCTCGACAAAGCAGGTATCGCACACCTCACTGATTTCCTGGTGCATTATCAGAACACGGTTATTGTGATTTCGCATGATGCAGATTTTTTGAATACCTTCACTGAAGGAGTGTTGTACCTTGATGTGCATACACGCAAGATTGAGCAGTATGTCGGTAACTACAAAGATGTGGTGAAAGATATTTCTGTGCGTATCGAGAAAGAGAACAGAAAGAATGCGCTCTTGGCGAAAGAAATACAGGCCAATAAGGACCAGGCGAATGTCTTCTCACACAAGGGAGGCAACATGCGCGCCTTAGCCAAGCGTATGCGCGACAAGGCGGCGGAGATGGAGGAGGAGATAGTAGAAGTACGTAAAGAAGACCGCACTATCCGCCCATTCGTCATTCCTGCGCAGACCGACTTCATCGGCAACGTACTCTCTATCGAGTCGCTACAGGTCATCAAAGATCATAAGCCGAAAGAAAAGAAAGTGCGTGTCGAGTTACGCAAGAAACAGCACTTACTCCTCCAGGGTCCGAACGGCATCGGCAAGTCGACACTGCTTGAGTCACTCGCAAAGGGGACAGCCAAGGGCGCCAAGATTGCCGAAGGTGTGCGTGTCGGCTACTATCGCCAAGATTTCTCGACCCTCAACTTTGACGACACGGTATACCAGTCCCTCGCAGGTGTGATGGTGAAGATAGACGACGAGAAACTACGCAGTGTCGCTGCAAGTTTTCTTATTACAAAAGAATTAGTCTACTCAAAAATAGGCTCTCTCTCAGAAGGACAGAAAGGGTTGGTAGCCTTTGCCCGATTAGTACTTGAAGTGCCAGGACTCCTCATCCTCGACGAGCCAACCAACCACATCAACTTTCGCCATCTGCCGGCAATAGCAAAAGCCCTCGACCAATACGAAGGCGCAATGATACTCGTTTCGCATGTGCCTGAATTTGTGAAACAGATACGCATCGACGAAGTCCTCGATCTCGAGAAATAAAAGCTCTCAGGTTTATAAATCTCAAATGTACCGTCAGTCACTTCAGTGAGTGGCTACGCTCTGCGCAACAGGTTTGCACCATAAGATTGGTGACCACGCCAAACCTTTCTTCGTAAGGTTTTTGAAATTCAAAACCCTCGTTCTCAGAAAAATGCAAGGTATCGTTATATTCCGTGAGAACGTAGACAGAATGTGTAATCGGCAGTACTTGCAGGAACATAGAAATTCTTTTCGGGTTCGGCCGGATGGGCTTCCTTTCCATACCCCCTTGGCATATCCGCACATTCTGGTGCAACAGGTGGATTTGCTGCTTCAAGTTTATCAAGAAAACTGTTTGGATTATTGTTTTGGCTACCAGTAGAGGCGGGAGATAGTATGCTGGGATGTTTTGTAACACACGCATCAAAAGCTTGTTTCTCTCGGTCAATCTGTGCTTGCGTGAGTTCGGAAATTGCGGGTATAACACTTATTACCCGTGAGCACTCACGCTTTATTGCTGTGGGTCGCCATTGGAACCAATAAAACCAAGCAACCAACACAACCAAAATAAGTATAAACCAACGATATTTAAATAGATAAGCACTGATCGCGCGAGTGGGGGCTTTCATTACTTTAATTGTGGCACTTATTCTTTATTGAAACAAGTCTGCAAACCCTGTAGCATAGCTCTATGACCCAAGATACTGCGCTCGATATCCTCAAAACTGGGGTCAATGTGTTCCAGACCGGAGAGCCGGGAAGTGGGAAAACGCATACAGTGAGCGTATAGATCAACTATCTACGCGAGCTACGAGTGGCTGTATTTTTGTAGACGACCGAACGGTGAAGAACGGCAAGAATGAATACTGAATTGCCTTCGATCCGAAAAACTATGCGGTAATCACTGACGCGTAGCTTGCGGCACCCTGTCAGTGACTGTCGGAGTGGTTTGCCAAACTTTTCAGGCGCAACAATAAGCTTCTCTTCGATAGTGTTCCTGATGCGCTCTTTCCATGTCGCTGAAAGTAGGGGGATATCATCCCGAACAACTTTTGGATGATAGTGAATGGTGAACCCTATCGCCATGCCAAATTGTGCGAAACAAACTTGACCTTTTTTTTATCTCGTTCGCCGGCAATCTCATCGAGCTTCACATCCTCGTCGATCTCAAGTGCGACTCGCAGAAGCTCCGCCGCCTTGGTTGCTTCGGGGACTTGGTCGCGTTTTGCGAGTAGAGTGATTGCCTGCTCGACATCTTTCGACAGACTCACATTGATACGTTTTTTTGTGGTTGCCATTGCGCGTTAAGTGTATCAAAAGTGTATCACCTGTCAAGGACACTTGCGACTCTGTGTAAATAGGGGATATCTTGACAAAAGAGCTACTTTGGCTACAATAGCTATATTATGGCTCAATCAATTTTTTCTGCAAAAGAAGCGAAGAATAATTTTGGCAGGTTGCTCGACGAAGCGCGCCTTGCTCCTGTGACGATTGAAAAAAACGGCAAAAAAGTTGCCGTACTTATGTCGGTTGAGGATTATGAAGAAGAATATGCGAGCACTGTTTTTTGGAATGATATCGAGAAGTCTCGTACATCAGGCAAAGTAAGTTCTCGCAAGATCGAGAAGTTGCTCGGACTGTAAATTATGGGATACAGTTTTTCCAAGTGCGCGTACAAAGAGCTCACCGAGCTACCGAAAGAAGTGCAAGTGCGCATCATTAAGAAGTTGATATTTTATCTCGCACAGAAAGACCCTCTTTCGTACGCAAAACTTATTGCAGGCAGTGAAGATGTTTTGTACCGATTTCGCATAGGGAACTATCGACTCATATTTGAGATAGAACATGATGAAGTTCTTGTATTAAAAGTTGCGACAAGAGGGAGTGTATATAGTAAATAGTCTATTTCCAGTAAATCTTGCTTTGGCATGCTGATTCATGTACCGTACATGAATGACCCAAGATACTGCGCTCGATATCCTCAAAACCGGAGCGAATGTGTTCCTGACCGGAGAGCCGGGAAGTGGGAAAACGCATACAGTGAACGCATATATCAACTATCTGCGTGAGCATGACATTGCACCCTCTATCACCGCGTCGACCGGTATCGCGGCGACTCATGTCGGAGGAATGACCATCCATGCATGGAGCGGAATAGGCATCAAAAAATTCTTGGACGAGCGCGACATCGACGAGATGCAGTCACGTGAGACCCTAGTCAAAAGACTCGCTCATGCCAAGGTACTCATCATCGATGAGATATCCATGCTCGACGGCAAGGTGCTTGCGATGGTGGAGCTTGTCTGTCGTAAGGTGCGGCATTCAGAAGAACCGTTCGGGGGACTCCAGGTGGTGCTTGTGGGAGATTTTTTCCAGCTTCCTCCTATTGCGAAGTATGGCGAGCCGCCTGCGCAGTTTTGTTTCGATGCTCCGCTCTGGGAGAAACTTCATCCGGTCATCTGCTATCTCTCCGAGCAACATCGTCAAGAGGATTTCACATTCCTTGCAACTCTGGGCGCCATCAGGCGCGGTGAAGTAGAGGAGTCGGTGTATGAATGTCTGGAGGGAAGACGGACTGATCCTAGAGAACATCCCGAAGGAGTGCCGCGCCTCTATACCCACAATATGGATGTCGACGGAGAGAATAAAACTTCACTCGCAAAGATAGAGGGAGAAGTCGAGACATTTTTTATGAGTGAAAGCGGCAAGTCAGGTGCAATAGAAACCCTAAAGCGCGGCTGCCTTTCGCCTCAAGTACTTGAGCTCAAGATAGGTGCGGCGGTGATGTTCACCAAGAATAGTTTTGATGCAGGATATGTGAACGGTACCCTTGGCACAGTGACCGGCTTTGATGAAGATACGAGATTTCCTATCGTAGAGACGCGCGAGGGTGACCACATCACCGCCACACCGGCGGAATGGGGGGTCGAGGATGGCGGCAAGACACTCGCCAAGATAACGCAGATACCGCTGCGCCTTGCTTGGGCCATCACCATCCACAAGAGTCAGGGTATGAGTATGGATGCGGCCATCATGGACCTCTCTCGTGCATTTGAATATGGCCAGGGTTATGTGGCACTCTCGCGTGTGCGCACGCTACAGGGGATTCACCTGATTGGGGTAAATCAGCGCGCACTTGAAGTACATCCGCTAGTCCTTGAGCGCGACGAGAAGATGCGTAGCTCTTCAGAAGAAGCAGAGGACGGATTCAATGCACTCGGAAAAGAAGAGCTCATTAAACTGCACGAGAATTTCATCGTCGCGATGGGCGGTAGCGTGAAGAAGGTAGATCGGCCGAAGGATAAGTGGAGTGCGGGAGGAGTGAGGGAAGAGAAATGGGAAGCAACACTCGCACTTATTACTGATGGAAAGACGCTTGATCAAATTGTAGCACTGCGTCAGCGCACTCGCGGTACTATTGTCGAGCATATGGAAGAGCTTGTGCGGCTCAATAAGCTTCCGACACTCGATATGCCGACATTTGCCGGCATTACTCCCCACGAGGCAAAAGAAATTCGCGCAGCGGTGACCGAACTTGGATCTGAATACCTAAAGCCGGTTTTTACCGAACTTGGCGAGCGCTACCCATACGAGATTATTCGACTCATGCGTCTTGAGTATGGTGTGCCCAATAAAAAAGAGGGTGAAAAATCTAAGGCGCAAAAGGAAACCAAGGACAAAAATTCGTCGGGTGCGAAAGTAAAACCGGAGAAACTTGGAGCAAAGTGGACGAAGGAGGAAGAGGAAGAGCTGCTGAGGCTTTTTCACGCCCGCACTCCCACCAAAAGAATAGCCGAAGAGCTTAAACGACAGTCGGGAGGTATACGCGCACGACTCAAAAAGCTCGGAGTGCTCGAAATAAAATAATCCCGAATTTACCTTGTCCAGCTTAGGTGTGTATGACATAATTTGGACACATGCACATGTCGATGAATGTATATAAGATTATACGCTGGGTGCTCTTGGCGCTTATGACCGTACTCTTTCTGGGTGTAGGCGTACTGTGCCTCATGGGCAAGCTCAATACCATGTTCGCTCATGATTGGGGGTATCCGACAGGTTCAAACTATGTCGTTGGAGCACTTGAGGTATTCTGCGCGCTCGGACTGTATCATCATAAGACTGTTGGCATCGCACTATTCTTCCTCATGATCATATCGATTGCTTCTATCCTCACACTTCTCGGGCATCACCAGTGGCAGCACTTTGACCCACTACTCCCTCTGTTTAGCCTCCTTTCAGTATGGGGACTCATGTATCTTAAAAATAAGCGCGAAGGGGAAGCTCGATGGGGACTGCTCTGATTGCAGCGTTCTCACCGTAGAAAGTGTTGTTCCACACTTCAGCACTGCGCGTATTGTGTTATATTGTAATGTAAAGTATACTTTACATTACACAATTACTCATACTCATAACAACACTTATGAAAATTATCATCCTTGGTTCAATAGTAGTCGCGTTGGCACTCCTTGTAGGCTATGCAGGCTTTAGCACAAAAAAAAGCACTCAAAGGGCCCCAATCGCGGCTCAGGATTCAAATACGTCCAAAGCGGCAGCAGAAAGTTCTTTTGAGAGTTCCACGATGGCATCGACGACAGCTTTCGATGCATCAAGTACCAACGTCGCGCAGATGTTCAAGCCTGCGTCTCGCAAGACAGACGCGAAAGCATTGCTCGCGGGTGGTTGTTTTTGGTGTGTAGAGCATGATCTCATGCAAGTGAAGGGTGTGAGTAAGGTCGTGTCCGGGTATGCAGGAGGTCAGGGCAGTGCACCAACTTATCAAAATTATGCAGCCTTGGGATATCGCGAAGTCGTTGAAGTGAGCTATGATCCAAATCTGGTGTCATTTGGAAATCTTGTAGAGCACATCATCAAACATGGTGACCCGACAGATCCTGACGGGTCGTTCCATGACCGTGGTCCACAGTATGCTCCGGCAATCTACTATCGTACACAGGAAGAAAAGAGTGTCGCAGAAGCAGTCATAAAAGCAGTTGACGCACAGCATGTACTCCCTGCAAAGATTACCATTGCCATACTTCCAACGGTGCCATTCTTTGCCGCCGAGGAATATCATCAGAACTATGCTGAAAAGAATCCTATCCGTTATACATATTATCGGAACGGATCTGGACGAAATGACTTCATAGAGCAATACTGGGGAAGCGCTGCAAGTGCGTTCACATTCTCCACTTTGCCTTCGGCTGTTTCGGTAATTCGTCCGTCAACTGAAGTAGCGGTACAAACACACTCCTGGCTTGCATTTCGCAAGCCCTCCGAGGCAGAATTGCGAAAGCTGCTCACACCACTACAGTATTCGGTAACGCAAGAGAAGGACACCGAGAAACCATTTACGAATATCTATGACAAGAATTTCCAACCCGGAATCTATGTCGATATTCTTTCCGGTGAGCCGCTCTATTCGTCAAGTGACAAATTTGATTCAGGAACAGGTTGGCCGTCATTCGTAAAACCAATCACCGATGGAGCAGTCGTACTCAAAGAGGACCGCGGGATATTTTCTACTCGAACTGAGATTCGCTCAACAATCGCAGATTCACATGTTGGCCATGTGTTTGATGATGGACCTGCCGAGAGAGGAGGGAAGCGGTATTGTATGAATTCTGCAGCATTGCGATTTATTCCAAAAGCAGAAATGGAATCTCAAGGATACAAAGACTACCTTGGCTATATAAAATAGTTCAGATTTCATCATGAGTAAAAAAACATTCAAATCGCTGATCACTATTGCTGCCATCGGCGCAGTGCTTACGCTTGTATATCTTTTTATCTCACGTTCAGGAATTGATCTACAGCATATCGTTGATCTGCTCCGAACACGAATTAACTCAGCGGGAGCACTCGCCCCGCTCCTCTATATCGTAAGCTACGCAGCAGGTGTGGTGCTCTTTGTTCCCGGGTCGGCGCTGACAATTCTTGGTGGAATCGTCTTTGGTCCAATATTTGGGACCATATATACAGTCATTGGTGCGACGATAGGTTCGGTGATTGCCTTCATTATTGCTCGTTATTTTGGGGCGTCAATCGCTCATAGACTTGAAGCTATTCAGTCAACTAAGTTTAGCGCTTACTACCAGAAAACAGAACTTCATGGCCTTAGTACAGTATTATTCCTCCGATTTGTTCCACTGTTTCCATTTAGCGCATTGAATTATGCGTTGGGGCTGACCAAGGTGAGGTTCCGAGATTACGCTCTGGGCACATTTTTTGGTATCATTCCCGGAACTTGCGCATATGTGTATTTCGGAGATTCACTCGCGTCACTAAATCCGCTCTACATCGGCATTGCAATATCAATCCTCGTTCTCCTTTCTTTAGTTGCGGGAAAGCTTGAAAAAAGAATGAGCAAGAAGACAAGCATATAATATGAATCATTTCGACATCATTATTATCGGTGCGGGTTCCGGCGGACTAAATATTGCGGGGTTCATGCGTCGCCTTGGGTTCAAGATATTGCTTGTAGATAAGAGTGACGCAAGCATTGGTGGAGATTGTCTCAATTTTGGCTGTGTCCCATCCAAGGCGCTTATTCATGTCGCTCGAGGAATTGCTATCTCACGTAAGTCAAAAGACTACGGCTTGAATGTAGGTGGTGTTGTTGAAATTGAAAAAGTCATCGCACACATAGATCGTTCAAAAGAAATCATCCGCACCCATGAACACGCTGACTGGTTTCGCTCACTCGGGATTGACGTGGTGCTGGGTGATGCAAAAATGGTCGGGCCTCGCGAAATTCAAGTCGCAAACGAGCGCTATAGTGCTAAGCGTATTGTGATTGCGACCGGTTCACGTCCGCGCGAGCTCGATATCCCGGGAATAAAAGAGGCTCTGACATATACCAATGAAACAATTTTTTCAATCTCCCAACTCCCCAAACGCTTCGTGTTCATAGGAGGAGGCCCTATCAGCGTTGAACTCGGGCAAGCGTTCGCACAATTGGGTTCATCGGTCACTATAGTCTCACGTGAAGATAGTATACTTCCGCGCGAAGATAGCGCGATGTCTGCGGTACTCGCTTCACATATGGAAAAGGACGGGGTCTTTTTTCAATTTGGGGTTTCACCAGTGCGTGTTGAAGGTGGAGTGGTGCTTGTTGTGAAGGATAATGCAGGCACTGAAACGAAGATACCGTTCGATGGCCTTTTCATAGGAATCGGCCGAGTGTTAAATGTGGAAGGACTTGATTTAGAAAAAGCAGAAGTTGCGGTTGAAAAAGGAAAAATCGTTGTTGACCGTTTCTTGGGCACTACCAATAGCAGTATCTTCACGGTTGGTGACGTTGCCGGAGGACACCAGTTCACCCATGCTGCAGAGCTCCATGCAGCGACACTCCTTCGCAACATGTTCTTACCGCGACTATTTTGGAAACCTCTGAACACTGATCATCTCTCATGGGTAACATACACAAGTCCTGAAATAGCCACCTTCGGGCTTGGTGAAGAGGAACTCAAGAAGCGAAATACTCCCTACCGTGTACTCAACGAAAGCTTTCGTGAAGATGATAGAGCAATCACTGATGAATATCGCGACGGAGCTGCAAAGCTCTTCGTGGCAAAGAATGGAAAATTGCTTGGTGGAACGATGGTCGCTCCAAATGCAGGAGAGCTCATTCAGGAACTCATACTCATGAACACACTTGGTATTCCCGCAGCGAAACTATCAGGAAAAATCTATCCGTATCCTTCAGCAGCGCGTATCAATAAAAAAGTACTTTCGACGCTATCGATTGAACGACTAAGAGGCCTCAACCTGACGTTGCTGCGATTTCTGTGGAAGCTGTTCAACAGGTAGGCGGTAAGTCTCTGGTAGATTTTGCTTTCACGCAATACTCACGCTATGCTGAGTCACATGGAGGCAATTTTCACGGTTATAGCATTTTATGTGCTGATTAAATTCACCAATCACCATCTGTCGGCAAAAGGATATAAAGGAAAGACATCAGATCACTTTAACGGAAGCGTGTTTTATAGTTACGGCAAGAAGCCAATCGTCGATAAGCAAAAAGGAAGAACCGCAAGGATATTGAAGTGGTTACTACGCAGAGAGAAGCATGCTTGGAAATGGCGTGATCGTGCCGAGGGTGCGAAACCGCGCGAGAGGGTACATGGGGACGAACTCGTGGTGACATTCATCAATCACGCTACGCTCTTGATTCAGACCCAGGGACTGAATATACTCACAGATCCGATCTGGTCAAAGCGCGCAAGTCCATTTTCCTTCATTGGCCCAGCTCGTTGTCAAGCACCAGGTATCGCTTTTGCTCATCTGCCGCCCATCGACGTAGTGGTCATTTCACATAATCATTATGATCATATGGATATCGCCACGCTTCTGCGCATACGAGAGGAGTGGGATGCGCCGATACTCACGGGGCTTGGAAATGCAGACTACCTTAAGGCACGGCACGTTGGGAACGTGCATGATATGGATTGGTGGGACAGGTTCGAGCATAAGGGAATAACTATCGTCTGTGTTCCCGGTCAGCATTTCTCATCACGTGCACTTTCTGATCGCAACAAGACACTGTGGTGCGGATTTGTGATAGAGACGAAAGGGGGCGATATCTATTTTGCGGGAGACACCGGCTACGGACCCTTTACCGAGAGTCTACGCAGTCACTACAAGAAATTCCGCCTCGGACTTCTCCCCATCGGCGCGTTTCGTCCCGAGTGGTTCATGGGCGCTATACATACTTCACCGGATCAGGCGATGCATATGCATAGGGAACTTCATATTGACACCTCTATCGGAATTCATCACAGCACCTTCAAGCTTGCTGATGACAAACAAGATGAACCAAAAGAGCGCCTCGTAGAGCTCGTTCTACAGAGCGACGAACCGAAGCCGAATTTCATCGTCCTTAATAACGGCGAGTACACAGTAGTCGCATAATATGAAGCAGATGCGTACGGACATCGATGCCGGAATCACTGCGCTGCAAAAAAATACGCAGTGGAGAGTTGCAATCAAACGCCTGCCAAGGCCGGAGCTTGTCTATTCTCAAAATGCTTTCAGAGCGCTCGCTCGATCAATCGTGTATCAACAACTTTCGGGTAAGGCAGCAGGCACTATCTTCTCGCGATTCATAGCGCTGTACACAAAAGATAAATCCGGAAAAAAATTTCCAAAGCCGGAAGATGTACTCGCAACCCCGCTTACTCAACTCAGAGCAGTCGGGCTTTCGAATCAGAAAGCGAGTTACCTGCATGACCTTGCGGCTAAGTTTATCGACAAGACCGTCGACCCCAAACATTTTCGCAAGATGACAGACGCGGAAATCTCGGAGCATGTGATTCGCGTGAAAGGAATCGCACAATGGTCCGCGGATATGTTTCTGATATTTGCGCTCAATCGTCCGAACGTACTTCCGACAGGGGACCTGGGTATTCAAAAGGGCGCACAGCTATTTTTCAAGCTCAAAACACTTCCCAAACCAGATAAGCTGCGCAAACTCGCAAAGCCATACGACGGACATCACACCGTCTTCTCGCTCTACTTATGGAAACTTGCAGATGAAGCGAAGGCAAAGCTAGAAGTCAAAAGTATCAAGTTGAAAGCAAGCCGTAAGTAGCTTAGCGTTGTCTTGTGAACACGGGTATTTTCTACGTACTACGATCTACTTACTGCATCTGTGCCGCATGCGTGCCCGCGACCCAGCCGGTAGTCCAGCAGAGCTGTAGTGAATACCCGCCGGAAGGACGGTCGATATCAAGTACGTCTCCAACTACGAAAAGCCTTGGATATATTTTTGAGCGCATGGTCTTGAGCTCGACTTCTTCGAGTGCGAGACCTCCCGAGACGACCACTGCCTTATCAACGCCGAGGAGTCCTACTGCAGTGAGCCGAATATCCTTAAGGAATTTAGTGAGCACTATGCGTTCTGTTCGCGTGACTTTGTTCACTTCCTTCTCGCCGTCGAGTGAGAGATGCACAATCAGAGCGTCCGCGAGTGCTTTTGGAACAATTTTCCCGAGCACGTTCTTTATCTTTTTGTTCTGCTCGGTCTTGAATACTTCCTGAATGTGCCTATCGAGTGTGCCGTAATCCATTTTGGGGAATAGATCGAGTGAAACAGTCACCACACCATACTTGAGGAGTTCGCCAATATTCTTGCTCATATTAAGGATGAGGGGTCCCGAAAGACCGACATGTGTGAAGAGTATTTTGCCGACACGTTTGTCATGTACGCGCTCATTTTGGATTACCGCCACTCGCGCTTCCTTAAATGAGAGTCCGAGGAGTGTATGCGCCCATACTTCTTTTGTTTTGATCGGCACAAGCGAAGGCTCGGGCATCTTTATGGTGTGCCCAAGTTTCTTGAGCCACTTAAATCCGTCGCCCGTAGATCCGGTCTCAGGGCGCGACATGCCGCCAGTCGCAAGAATGTAGGATGACGCGGAAAGGATGCTCCCGTCTTTAAGTTTCACTCCGACGATATTATCTTTTTCAATCTTCAATCCCGCTACTTCGGCATTGCTTTGCACTATGACGCCGCCCTCCTTCATGTATGCGATAAGTGTCTCCCAAACCGTTTCGGCCTTCTCGCTTGCAGGGAACATACGTCCTTCTGCTTCTTGTTTCGTATCCATTCCGCGCGCATGGAAGAAGCTCAGGGTTTCTTTGACTGAGAATTGCGAGAATGGTGAGAACAGGAACTGCGAACGTTCCTTGAATTTTGTCAGGAGCTTGCGGTCGTCGAGCTCATGGTTGGTGATATTCGAGCGCCCGCCGCCAGTGATGAGGAGCTTCTCTCCGAGTCGGTTGTTCTTCTCAATCAGTAGTACACGCGCCCCGCATTCCGCTGAACGCCCGGCAGCCATCATCCCCGAGGCGCCGCCTCCTATGACTATCACGTCCCAATCGAAATTGTGTTCCGAGTTATGTTTCATTGTGATTATCCTAACAGAGCAAGGATATTTTGGGTATCACGCCTGAGGCTGTACCTTGTAGCACTCTGTGGGTACAATTATCCTTATAATAACTCACTCATTTTTTATGAAGAATGCAAAGACTCTAAAAACCGTATTCGTCATACTCGCCGCATTTCTTGTGGTTGGTGGTGGTGCGATATTCATTATGAAGGGCGCAGGCACTCCAAGTGTACAGGGTGAATCCACAGGAGTGCCAAAAGTAAAGACCAATACAGGAACGGCGATGTCACTCAAAGATATTCTCGCTATGACGACTCCGACCACGTGCGACGTCTCGAGCACCAATGAGAAGAGTGATTCAACCGGTACGGTCTACGTCTCGGGTGGAGTGATGCGCACCGACTTCACTAGTACTGCAAAAGAAGGACCATTGGCAGGCAAGCGGATGCTGGCGCACATGATCATCGATGCCGACATGAGCTATATGTGGGGAGAAGGCGAAATGAAGTTTGGCATTAAGATACCGCGCACAGACGTACTCGATGTCGTTCCGCAAGCCGGCAATACCCCGGCCAATCAGGCGGCAGTAGATATCAACGAAAAATCAGACTACACTTGCGCACCATGGAAACCCGATGCAACGCAATTTATCCCGCCAACGAGTATTACATTCAACGATGTTTCCGCTATGATGAAGATGGTACCAAAGACTTCTACTACTACCGGCGCAAGCGCGGGAGCGAAGACGTCGCCTACTGCGGTGCCACCGGGCATGACTTCGGAGCAAATACAGCAGATGTGTGGCGCATGCGACAATCTAGGCGCCGACAAGGCTACGTGCCGAGCACGATTCGGTTGCAAATAAATACCTCAGTTGCGAGCTGACAAGCCATCGTATGTACAACGACCTACCCCCAATACCCAATATGGATAATCTCAAGGAGATTGCTCGAGGTGCACGTCAGCATCCGATGGACCTTACTGCACCCGAGCAGTTTGAGGCCGCATGCAATCTTCTGGAATATGATATCGATGGTAAGAATTACTACCACCGTCACGATAATCCCCCATACTTTCATCGTGCTCCACATTCACTCGAAGAATTATATGTCCGTGAAGGCGTGCTACTGCGGCTCATCAAGGTAAATGAGCGATTGCGCAGACACAACCTCGAACTACATGTGTTCGACGCATATCGTCCGGTCGAGCTGCAGAACTACTTTTTTGATGAGTGGGTCCCGAATGAGATACGGAAACAGCATCCTGATTGGAGTGAAGAGGAGGTATATGAAGAAAAAAGAAAGTACTGGGCAAAAGGCGCACCGTCATCGAGTGAAGTCGATCCGCTCTCGCCACCTCCTCACTCGACCGGAGGTGTGCTCGACCTTACCATAAAGGTCTATGACACCAACATACTCCTCAATATGGGCACACCGTTTGATGATACAACTCCACTTTCTGCGCTTGACTACTATGAGACAGAAAGTGCGAAACGCGTACTGACCACAAGCGAAGAAGAAGCCATCCACAACAGAAGAATGCTCTATCGAGTGATGAGTGAAGCAGGATTTGTGTCATATCCGCGCGAATGGTGGCACTACGGCGTCGGCGACCAGCTTTCATCCATTCTCACAGGAAAATCGCATGCGGTATACTCAAAGATGACCATCGGAGGATAACTCCGCTCCCTTCGCACCGTTTGTTTGGTATACTGAGCATATTACGAGTTCACATACATGATATGGCAAAAGGCAATAATGCTCGAAAGAAGGAGACAAAGAAACCCAAGAAATCCAAATAAATAAAAACCATGCACTTGGCACGCTACTCGTCCTTCCCTCGCTTGTTCCGGCAGATGTACCAGAGTACACCTGCTCGGACACAAGCTCGGTCCAGGACTTCGTATCATACTCAGGTCTGAGATTTTTATAAGAACAGCGGCGAAAGCCGTTTTTCTTTTTCTCAAAGCGAAAGGTATAATCCGATACATGACTGATGAACGATTCGAACAACTGGTGAGTGAAGGAATTGATACTATCCCTGAAAAATTCATCAAACGTCTTGATAATGTCGCTATTGTTATTGCTGACGAGCCGACCCGCGAACAGCTTGAGAAAAATCATGTGGGAAGAGGAAGCACCCTCTTGGGGCTGTACGAAGGGATACCGCTCACGCATCGCGGTGAATATTATGGTGCCGGTGAAGTACTTCCCGATAAGATTACTATCTTTAAGAATCCGCTTATTGCGATGACAGGACACGATGAGCATGCACTTCGTGAAGCGGTGCGCGATACGGTGTGGCATGAAATTGCGCATTACTTCGGCTACAGTGATGAAGGAATAGAGATGCGCGAAGAAGAAGGGAGAAATTTCTCAGCGTAATAGTGAGGTTTGCAGGATATCAATACAGCTGTATTCTTTGGGATGTAAATTGGTTGGATCATTTTTCATGTATCTTTCGTAGTAGGTATCCTGGCAATACATACTTGTTCCGTAAAAACCATACAGACACGCCGTGGCTAAAAGTACGAATGCACCGATTGTTCTATGTGTCGATTTTTGCAGCGAAACCATCCAAATGATGGCTACAATTATTAAGATACATGCACTGGCGTAGGCGCGACCTGAACTTAAAAAACTATGTGGGTTGATGATTTCTATGAGTAACCCCAATACAGCAATGATGGAAATAATAGAGAGAAGCAATTTATTGTATTTTTTAATCATATCGAAAAGCATACAGACTTTGATTAAGTATATCAAATAGACGATCAACTTTGCCTCTCTCACTTGCGGGTGTATAACTGAATCATGGAACCCCTTGCCGTCACACTTAGACCCGAGACACTCGATGACTATGTCGGGCAAGAACATCTTGTCGGGAAGGGGAAACCCCTTCGCCAGGCAATCGAAGAGAATCACCTCTTTTCGTTCATCCTCTGGGGTCCTCCTGGAGTCGGAAAGACCACGCTTGCTCGGATCTATGCAAAAGGGGTGGGCGCGAAATTCTACGAGCTCTCCGCCGTCTCAGCGGGGAAGGCTGATATCACTGAGATAGTGAAGGATGACTCAAGTGGAATCCCGAAGATACTCTTTCTTGATGAGATCCATCGTTTCAATAAAGCCCAGCAGGATTATCTTCTGCCGTTCGTCGAGCGCGGCGAACTGACGCTGATCGGGGCGACCACCGAGAATCCGAGCTTTGAAGTGATCTCGGCACTGCTTTCACGTGCGCGGGTGTTCGTGCTCGAAAGCCACAACGAAGAGGACATGAAGAAGATATTGGCACGTACCAAGATAACGATCCCGGATGATGCACGCGATTGGCTGATCGCGGTCGCAGGCGGTGACGCACGGCAGGCTATCACGGTACTTGATGCGGCGGTGCATCTCTATAAGACCCCGACCCTCGAACACCTCAAGGAAGCAGTACAGTCAAAGCATTTGCGCTACGACAAAAAAGGTGAGGAACACTACAATACTATCTCTGCGTTCATCAAATCAATGAGGGCAAGTCAACCGGATGCAGCGATATATTATCTTGCACGGATGATCGATGCAGGGGAGGACCCGCTGTTTATCGCAAGAAGGATGGTCATTTTCGCTAGCGAAGATATCGGTCTTGCTCAGCCGACCGCGCTAGTGGTTGCGAACGCGGTCTTTCGCGCCTGTGAGGTGATAGGCTATCCGGAATGTCGCATCAACCTTGCGCATGGAGTCGCTTATCTCGCCAACTGCAAGAAGGACAGGGGTGCATACGATGCGATAGGTGCAGCGCTTTCGGATGTGAAGAGTTTCGGTAACCTCGATATCCCGATGCATATCAGAAATGCTCCGACCAAGATGATGAAAGAGATGGGCTACGGGGAGGGATATGAGATGTATGACGGGGAGAGTTATTTGCCGGAGAAGCTCAGTGGCAAGAAGTATTTTAAATAACCGCATCACTGCGCGGTGGCTGCTACTTCGTAGGGGTTTTTGGTCTCAGCTTTTAAAAAACACGCTTTCGATTTTCCAGCGAAAATGCTTGCTCCGCTAGGAAGGTTTGCCACCACTCGTGTCCGCTTAAAAATCAAACAACGAAGCCGTCGTTCCAGAACCCTTGACAACATTCGGTAATTCGCCGACCGAGAACAGCTCAACCAGGCT
>JAYTWK010000052.1:0-15248 GCA_043743715.1 bacterium | reverse complement strand
ACTGCGAAAAGTATTGTGTGCAATTTTCCTTGCTTCGACGATTGCTCCAAAGAAGAAAAAAGTGGCCTAAAAAAGCCACGATTTTTGTATATTATGCCTCAAAAGACGGAAGGACAAAGACGTAGACGGGTCTGTGAGCCGATTCTCGTTTTTCGAGAAGACTCGCAAGCGCGTCAAAATCTATGAATTCCACCTTCATGGTGAGTTTGTCGTTGATCCGCACGTCATCGAAATGGTGTCCGCTTTCCATGCGCACCTCGGCGAACAGTTCCTTGGTCAGTTTGCAGGTTGTGATTTCCACAAATGTACTCCTTTCGTTAGTCTTTTTAGAGAATATCACGATACTTTCTTGCGTCAAGTTTTTAGCTTTTTCTGTCATTGTTTTCAGGTCTTCTGCGCGGTACAATCATTCCATGGTCATTCTCATTAGCTTCCTTGCTCTCATTTCCACCCTGCTTGGGGGAGTGTTTGCACTCCGTTTCAAAGACAAGCTCCATTTAGTGCTCGGATTTTCTGCAGGCGCAGTCATTGGAGTAGCTTTTTTTGATCTTCTCCCCGAGGCGCTCGAACTCTCGAAGGATTTTCTACCGGCAAGTACTGTCACTTCGATCGTTGCGCTCGGTTTCATCCTCTACATGGGCATCGACAGATTGGTGACGCTGCATGCACACCATGATGATGCGGCACACGAAAAGGGAAATCATAGCGCAGAAGAAAACCGCGGAATACTCGGAGCGGGAAGCCTTGCATTTCACAGCTTTCTTGACGGTGTCGCAATCGGCCTTGCGTTCCAGGTCTCTGCCGGAGTCGGCGCGATTGTTACAACCGCAGTGTTGGTGCATGATTTTTCCGACGGCATCAATACAGTCAATCTCATTTTAAAGCATAGTGGGACACCGAAGACCGCATTCCGCTGGCTCGCGGTCGATGCGCTCGCTCCCGTACTTGGAGTCATCTCGACCCAATTCTTCACGCTTCCACAGGAGGCACTCGGCATTATTCTCTCAATATTCTGCGGATTCTTTCTCTACATCGGCGCAAGCGATCTTTTGCCTGAAAGTTATCACGGGCATCCGACCAAGTGGACGACTTTCATGACTTTACTTGGCATGGCAACTTTGTTTGTCGCTGTGCGCATCGCAGGATTATAAATTACCTCTCATAAAAAATGAAAAAAAATATTGAAGTTGAGATAAGAGGACCACTCTCAGAAGATAAATATTTCAAACTTAAAGATTTTTTTGATTCACATGCTCAAAAAATTGGAGAAAAGAATCGCATTTTAATTGATTATTCTCGTCCCACAGAAGAGGGTATTTCAGAAAGAAAAAAGGACATCCGACTAAGAGTAACAAATGGAGTTCCTGAGATTATTGTTAAATTGGGTAGCTGGGGAGAAAATGAACAGCGCAAAGAGCTTTCCGTCCTAGCCCCGACAGGGTCGTTCGATACGCTGACAGAGATCTTCGCTGCTTTGGGTTATGAAAAGGGAGTACTCTGCATGAGGAAAAGCAGTATATATCAATTCAAGGATATAGAATTCGCGCTCGTAGAAGTTCCACAGCATAGTTATTTTTACGAAGCAGAAAAAATGGCTAATAAAGATGAAGATGCCAAAAAACTTACTAGTGAAATGAGGTCAGTTTGCGAAGAACTCGGGCTAGAGGTGTTCGATAAAGATGGATTTTTTTCTTACGTCGAAAAACTCAATAAAGAAGCGAATGAAGTATTTGATATTACAAAAGTGAAACAAGACTATTTTTCGGAGCGCTTTAATCTTTCGTCATAAATAAAAAGAGTGGCAGGAATTTCTTCCCCCCACTCGGTTTCTTGTGTGTTTATCCATGGTGTCCTCGAATAAACACTCTTCCTCTGATGACGATATGTGCCGGCCGATTGTGAACCTTACCTAGCCGAGCAAATTCCTGTTTACAATCGGGGCAATGAAGGTCGCCGTTTGTGTGATCCTTCGTTATCATGTCGACGTAACATTTTATGAGTGTACCGGCTCCTTCTTTGCGATACCGATAAAGCGCACTTTTGCAGCTAGTACAGTGCACAGTAATTGTATATATTTTGCTCATATCGTGCTCTTAATAAAATGCTTTAATTGCGTCGAATTTAGGAGGGCAAACCCCAACACATGCATTACATGAAATGCATTTTTCATTGATCACAGCAATTTGGCTCTTATCGGGGAGTGTTAGCATATTCAATGCATCAAATGCGCATGCGTGTACACAGACACCACAACCAGTGCATCTTTCCTCGACTATCTCAGGAGGCAACGTCGTAAAGCGATGCGATGTCGGCATCTTCTTGTTGGTGTATCCTACAATGTCTCCTATCGACAAGTGCTCTGTGTGTTCGACAAGAAATTTATAGAGTCCTGCGTTGATCTTTCTAAAGATACTCGGCCCTTTGAGCGCAGGGGCAGAATAGAGTTGAACCGCAGATGCTCCTGCCATGAGCATTTGAAGCACGTGATTGGCTTTCGAGATTCCGCCGCAACCAATGATGGGGATTTTGACTGTCTGTGCAAGCTGCGCTACGCACCAAAGCGCAATAGGGAAGACTGCTTTCCCGGTAAGTCCACCGGCACCACCAGCTATACCAAGCATGTGTCTCCCTGAATTAACATCAATCAATAATCCAGGCCCAATGCTATTGGTGCAAACGATTGCATCAGCACCAGATGCCTCAGCTTCTGCCGCCATCTCAAAGAGATAACTCGAGTATGATAACTTAATCCAGATCGGTGTGTTCGTTATTGGGCGGAGTAAGCGAAGTACTCGTTGTAAATGTTGGATATCAACATTGAGATTTCCATGCAGTAGCCCAGAATGGGAACACGAAATATTTATCTCAAATGCATCGACTCCAGCCTTATCGAATTCAGGAATCATATTTTTGCAGCCCTCAGGGTCACGCCCACTCATTGAGACAATAAGAGGAGCTCCTGTTGATTTGACACCTTGAACCCCGCCATCTAACCAGCTTATCCAAGGCTTTTCGTTTCCCCACTCACAGTTCAGCATGCTGTCCTGATTAAATACCGCATAACGTGGCGCAGGTACTTGTTTTCGCTCATCTGGAACACGCTCTTTGAGTGAGCGAGTGATCATTCCCGCACAACCATAATGCCTCGCATTAAGGAAAAAATCTGGCGTTTCAGTTATGTAACCTGAAGCAAGCAGAAGCGGCGTTTGAAGCTGTAGTTTGCCAACAGATACATTCAACATGATTTAATCACCTTTCAAAATAATCGGGTTAAGAATGTGATGCACTTGTTCAAATATCGATCCCTCGTTTTCACGAGTTACCTCGATAATCTTGCGGCAAAGGTGGGACAAACTGTTCAGTGCCACTATTTCACTCTTTGCTGCTGCTATTCGCTCGGCAACTTCAGTTGCTGTTTCTGTTCCTCTGCGCACAGATAAGCGTTCGTCCAAAAGCCCCACGTCGTTGGTTGAAAAACCTATAGTGATGATGCTTGGATTTATGAATATCGCCGACTGAAGATTGTTTGGATGTAGTTCAGTAAGCAATAGTCGTGTAGATGAAAGCAGTTCTGATTTTCGCATCCCATACTCGTTTCCATAAAGCGTTTGGACGAGTACGAGTTCTTGAGACCTCACTAAGCGCCTAAATTCATTCCGTGAAACAGAAACGCGGTTACCTCTGATTTCGGTAGCCCGTAGCTTGCGAGTAGTTATCCACTGGATCTCTTCAATGTTAGGGTATTCTGTAAGAAGCTTTTCTTTTATAAAGCCTTTACCTATGCCTGATGGACCACTCAGTGCTATTAGCATTTTCAATCCTTTCAATATGTCAATGTTCAGCTTCTAATCTAAATACAACATAATTACTCACAAATTTCAAGTGCTCTCTTTATTTAATATCACCAAGCATCGGAATGCCAATGCGGGCGAAGTCTTCCTCATCGCGCTCTGGAGCTTTGAGCCTCTTGTCATGAAGCAGGTGCGTGCTTGAGGCGAGGTGTACGAGGGTCTTTCCGAATCGGGTATTCAATTCGTCTACTTCTTCATAGATACGCTCGAGCTTCTCGATGCGTAGCGTGGTATCGAACAGGTCCATTTGGGTCGCATGATTGTCCGCGAGGTCATAGAGGGTGACACCTGCTGCGCGGTAGAGTGCGCTCCGGTCATAGATGTCATCCAGGTTTTTAGAAATGAAGCCGAGTATCTCATCAGGAATATTGGTTGCGCGTGAGAGTTTGATATTGAGACCGATATAGCGAAATGACTGGGTCTTGAGGAAGAATGAGACGCTTTTTCCCACGAGAGAGTGTTCGCGTGCGCGTGCGCACACCACTTCGACATGACGCGAGAGTTCTGCGAGGAGGAACTTCTTGTCATTCTTCGGGGGAGTGAAGGTGCGCGTGCGCATCAGGGAGCGATACGGCTCACGCTTTCCGGTCTTGAGTTTCATAACGCTTTCTCCGCGCAGCTCTCTCCATAATTCTTGATACGGCTTTGAGAATGTTTCCATTACCCAGCTCTCAGATTTCTTCGCGAATTCGAGCGTCGTTGAAATCCCAAGCTTCCGCATGTATTCGCTTGTTTGCCTGCCGATGCCCCAGACATTCTCTATAGGAAATTTTGCGAGGAAATCCTCGATGTATCTGCCCGGTATCATGGTAAGTCCGTCGGGCTTCTTGAAGTTTGAAGCAAGCTTGGCGAGCACCTTGGTCGGGGCGACGCCAATGGAGAAGGTCATACCAAGCTCTTCACGCAAGGTCTTTTTGAGGTGCAGTGCAATCTCCTTATATGACATCTTTAAGGGTAGCCGCATGCCGGTAATGTCGGCGAATGATTCATCAACTGAGTAGCGTTCAATGTCTGAAGTGTAACGTGCGAGTATGCTGTTCATGCGCCCCGAAAAGAGTTCGTAACTTTCATGATCGGCATCGAGGAAGACGACGTCGGGACAGAGACGCCTCACTTCACTTCCGGTCATGCCGCGTTTTATCCCAAATGCCTTCGCCTCATAGGTCATCGCGAGCGCCATGCCTCTCTCTTTACCGACCACCACCGGTTTGCCGCGCAGACTCGGGTTCTTAGCCACCTCGCAGCCCGCAAAGAATCCATCACCGTCGACGTGAAGAATTGCTCGCGGATAGTCGAATTTGAGAAATGGCTTTTCCATATAGTGTTGGGCAGTTTCATTCTTGGATGCAGTGTGATGACTTGGACTGACGAAATGTCTGAAGGCGTAGTCTGCTATGGTGGGAGACTTTCGGAAGGAAAGTCGCACAATGCGCCAAGAATGGAAGTGCTATCTGTATTTGCGTACGACACTACTCACCACTGCCGCAATCTTCAGCTCACCTTCGGGGATAATAGGTTTGTACGCAGTGTTTGCAGCTTCAAGGTATGGCCTGCCGTTCTTGGTGCGGTAATATTTCATGGTCCACGCGCCATCAACTTCGGCGATAATAATATCACCGACTTTCGCATCGCTGCGCCGCTCCACAATCACCATGTCGCCTTCGATAATGCCGGCATCTTTCATTGAGTCGCCCTTCACCCTGAGCATGTATGACGCATCACGCCGTGGCATCAGATATTCGTCAAGGCTCATGTGTTCGCCCCTGTCTTCCTCGGCAGGTGAGGGGAATCCTGCCTCAACCGTGCCCAAAATACGCAGCCCTTTTCCGATGTTCCAGATATTTCCTGGTGCGAGTTTGCCGCGTCTATCTTTGATCAAGAATCCTTCTTGTGCCAGCCGTGCGATCAGCTTGAACACCGAAGCGCGCGAAGAAAATTCGGTGAGCTGCATGATCTCTGCGTAGGAAGGCATGCGTCGCGTACGCTCATAAAATTGGGCAATTTTTTGTTTATATGATACGTCGCTCATACCTCACAGTATAAGCGAACAAGTGTTCGCCTGCAACATCATGATGCGAAGTATAGGCTGTGTTTTTAGTGAAGTGATTTTTACCGCATGTGGACAAGTACGAATTATCGCCTGGCATATGAATAAAAAAATCATATTGTGTTCGCGTAGTACGGGAAGTAGAATGAATCTGTTCAGGTTCGAATTTTTGAGGATCGTAAGGTGAAGTTGGTGAAATTCCACACTGTCGCGCAACGGTAATCTTCTCAGGGCATATCAAGCCAGGGAAGTAGTCCGATCTCTTACGTTTGAAACGCAGTCGTTTCTCCTCTGCCCGCGTAAGGCGTTTTTGCTGTCGCATTCTCTTTGTGAGGAGACAAGACAGGTAGATTAACTTACGCAGGCGCGTAGGTCTTTTTATTATCCTTACTCGTGTTCATTCGTGCCTATGCAACAAGTCAAAAAACGTAACGGTGAGATCGTCGAATTCGACAAAGACAAGATCGAGGTCGCAATAAAAAAAGCATTCATCGCAAATCATGCAGTGCTCGCAGAAGAGCGATTTCATGATATGGCAGAGGAGGTACTCGTCTCCCTCGATAAGCGTTTTGCTGAAAGCATTCCTGGTGTCGAGCATGTGCAGGACATCGTCGAGAAGATCATCATGCGTGAGGGCTATCTCGATGTTGCGAAGGCCTATATCATCTACCGTTACGAACACACCAAGATCCGCGAAGCCAAAAAGGAGGAAGTACTCGAGAAGATCGAAGAGAAGAAACTCATTGTCCGCACCCGCTCGGGGAGAAGTGAACACTATGACGAGGAAGCAGTGCGCACGTTCTTTGCCGGCTTCACAAAAGCATATGAAGGTGTGATCAGTGAAGAGAAAGTTCTTGCCCAGCTGAAGTATGAGCTCTATGAAGGCATATCGACCGATGACATCATTCGTGCGCTCGTCTCTGTGGTGCGCTCGATGATCGAACTTGATCCCGCATATTCAAAAGTTGCCGCACGCCTGTTTCTCTTCCGTATGTACGGTGATGTCTTCGGCAGAGACTGGGATGAAGCCAAGCTACCGGAACTTCATGTGCGGATATTCGAGAAGAACATCAAGAACGGCATAAAAGACGAAACACTCGATCCGCGTATGGGTGAATTCGATCTGAAAAAGCTCGGCACCGCGCTTCGGCTCGAGAACGACCTGTTGTTCGAATACATGGGACTTGAGATCCTTGCATCGCGTTACTGCATGGAAGATCAAGCGACCAAGAAGCCACTCGAAACACCCCAGATGTTCTGGATGCGTATTGCAATGGGACTCTCCTTGAATGAGACAAAAGAAGCGCGCATGAAGACTGCACTCGAATTCTATGACGCGCTTTCGCATTTCTATTACACACCGGGCGGTCGTACACTCTTTCAAGCAGGAGCGAAGAAGGCGCAGCTTTCGAACTGTTTTTTGAATGTGGTTCCTGATTCACTCGATGCGATCTTTAAATCTTTTTCTGATAATTCGCAGTATTTGAAATGGTCGGGTGGAACGGGAACTTCATGGAGCAAGGTGCGTGCGACCGGCTCGTACATCAAGGGCACCGGTGTCGGCAGTCAGGGTGTTGTGCCATTTCTTAAGATAGCGAATGACATCAATATCGCCATCAATCGTTCTGGTAAAAGGCGTGGTGCGGGGTGTGTCTATCTTGAGCCGTGGCATCTTGATATCGAAGACTTCATCGAGCTGCGCAAGAATACCGGTGATGAACGCAGGCGAACGCACGACCTCAACACCGCTTCGTGGATACCCGATCTTTTTATGAAGCGTGTGCGTGACGGAGGAGAGTGGACACTGTTCTCGCCCTCTGATGTCCCTGATCTTCCTGAAACCTATGGTAAAGATTTTGAGCAGCGTTATGTGAATTACGAGAAGATGGTCGATGAAGGGAATCTCACGCTCTATAAGCGTATCCCTGCTGCCGATCTGTGGAAAAAAATGCTCGCGATGCTATTCGAGACAGGGCATCCTTGGATCACGTGGAAGGACCCTTCGAATATTCGCAGTCCGCAGGATCATGCTGGGGTCATTCATAATTCGAATCTGTGCACCGAGATCACGCTCAACACATCTCCCGATGAAACGGCGGTCTGCACCATCGGCTCACTCAATTTTGCGAAATTCATCTCGACTGATAAGAATGGCAAGAAATATTTTGATCACGCACTCGTTGCGAAGGCGGTACGAACGTCGATGCGCATGCTCGACAATGTGATTGATCTGAATTTCTATCCGACCGAAGATGCACGCCGGGGCAATACGCGCCATCGCCCGGTGGGACTCGGGGTACGCGGTTATCACGATGCGCTGTATCTCCTCGGCATCAATTTTGATTCGACCGATGCGCTCGATTTCGCAGATGAAAGCATGGAGGCAGTCGCATATTACGTGATCCTCTCTTCGAGCGAACTCGCAAAAGAAAAGGGATCATATGAGACGTACAAGGGATCAAAATGGGATCACGGAATCTTCCCTCAGGACACCATCCTACTACTCGCCAAAGAGCGCGGTGAAGCAATCGATATGCCGAGCGCAAAGGGAAAGCTTGATTGGAGTGTCGTGCGCGAGCATGTAAAGAAGCACGGTATGCGCAATTCGAACACCATGGCGATCGCACCGACCGCTTCAACTGCAAACCTTGTCGGCTGCATTCCCTGCGTCGAGCCGATCTATAAGAATATTTACGTCAAATCGAATAAAGAAGGTGATTTCGTGGTAGTGAATAAATATCTTGTGGAAGATCTTAAGAGACTCGAGCTCTGGAGTCCGGAAATGCTGAATAAAATCAAATATTTCGACGGCAGCGTTCAGTCGATCAGAGAAATTCCTCCTGATATCAAGCACAAATACAAAGAAGTATTCGAGATCGATGCACGCTGGCTGATCGAAGCAGCGGCACGACGCGGTCGTTGGATGGACCAGTCGCAGTCACTCAATATCTTCTACGCGGGCACATCAGGGCGTGAGCTTTCGGAGATCTATTTTCTTGCCTGGCAGCGCGGACTCAAGACGACATACTATCTACGTACACTTGGTGCATCTCAGGTCGAGAAGGCAAGTGTGTCGACAAAGGAATTCGGCTCTACTCATACTCGTGAAACAAAAGTTGTTGCCGCGATGGAGGTGACGGGGATTGCGAGTGAAGTAGGGGGAGGAACGCCGAGTGCGGAATTTCTTGCGAAGGTTGCGGCAGGAGAAGCGGTGGGTATCTGCGAATCTTGCGAAGGGTAGGGTAGAAGTTCCATAAATGGCGAACTTCTTCGTATTGATAACTCATCGCCGCCTTACAGGCGCAGTACACCTTTTGGATTTCTCAGAAGAAATCTCAAAAGGTCTTGCGGTGTGATTCCCATCAGAATGGGTTCCCAATAACCACACCTCACCTCGAATTTCATCCATTTCTGGAACTTCTACAAAAAATAAAGGTGAACTGCATCCAGATCTGCTCGTTCATCAAATTTTTAAAGTGATATATAAAATAATATTTAGTACATATGCCAATCAGTAAAGGAGCCCTGGCGGTCAATATCAACAATAGGAAGATCATCAACGGCGGGGATGCAGACGTGATGCAGCTCTATCCGATGCGACATACGTTTGCCTGGGATGCGTATCAGGTAGGGAATGCCAATCACTGGCTTCCCACAGAGATATCGATGCAGAAAGACATCGAGCAGTGGAAGAACAACGCAGTGCTTTCAGCTGATGAGCGTCAGGCATTCGAGACCGTACTCGGATTCTTCACGACCGCGGATTCGATCGCGGCGAACAATGTTGTACTTGCCTTGTATAAGCACATCACCAGCCCTGAATGCCGTATGTATCTCTTGCGCCAAGGATATGAAGAGGCGATCCATACCCATGCATACCAGTACATCGTTGAATCGCTCGGCATGGATGAAAGCCGGATTTTCAATATGTACCGCAATGTTGATGCAATCTTTCAGAAAGACAACCTTGTCCTCTCCTTAAATGAAGGGATATTTGCCCCTGATTTTAAGACTGGCACATTTGAAAGCGATCAGAAATTTCTCGAGAATTTATGCGTGTTCTCGCTCATTCTTGAGGGGATATTCTTCTACAGCTCGTTTGCAGTGATGTTCGGTTTCCAGCGGCAGGGAAAGCTGACCGGCTCAGCCGAACAGATCCAGTACATTATGCGCGACGAATCCCAGCATCTCAATTTCGGCATCAATATGATCAATGCGATTAAAAAAGAACAGCCAGAACTGTGGACCAAAGAATTTCAGGATCGCATTGTGGATCTTGTGAGACGTGCCGTCAACCTCGAATACACCTTTGCGACCGAAGTGTTCCCGAGGGGAATATTTGGCATGAATGCGGACGGATTCAAGGCCTATATCGAGCATATCGCCGACCGCAGGCTTGAGCGTGTCGGACTCCCTGCACAGTACAATGTAGCGAATCCTTTCCCTTGGATGAGCGAGGCTATAGACCTCTCGAAAGAGAAGAACTTCT
Organism: bacterium; assembly: GCA_043743715.1. GTDB lineage: Bacteria > Patescibacteriota > Minisyncoccia > Phycocordibacterales > UBA6899 > MHLP01. The sequence goes on along the minus strand of JAYTWK010000052.1, from coordinate 4,861 downwards.
TTGAGACTAGGGTGACAGAATACCAAGTAGGGGGACAGCTCGAATGGTAATGTCCTTTAAAAGGAATTCTATTGGACATTGACGACAAAGGATTTTTTACGAGTGCTTCATAAAAAATTATTGACCCCAGACGCTTTCCTAGTAAACTCTAGGGATTGCTTGTCGCATATTTTGCGAAAGATCGACAGGTCGTCGATCTGAGGAAGAAGGTGTGAATCCTTCACTGTGCCGCAACGGTATTGGTCGTTCTTGAAAATAAAGAGAGCACCTAAGTCCGGTCATCAAGTAGTACATTCTTCCGAGCAGGAGCAAACCGTTTACGTTGGTCAAGGTTAATCCTTGCCCGGTGTAGAGAAATTAGCACTGCTCAAATCTGAAAAGAAGGAGCGGTTTTTCTTTTTTTACCCTCACTATTTTATGAAAACATCATTCGGAAAATATTTGTTCGCGACTGTTGCTGTCATCCTGGCTTCAATGTGGACCATCGGACAGCTACTCCTCCTTACGGATGCGGTGGAGAAAAATGCGGTAGAGAAAAAGTCTGCAGTTCATATCGTTGCGACATCAAGCATTCCGGCAGCAGCACAACCTACGAAGTCTCTCGAGATGAAGGAGTCGGCTCCCAAGGAAACGAGTATCGGGAAAACACTGCCTGCCCTCACGCCATCGCAGCAGCTTCCGGCGTCACCCATTAAGCCGGGAAGTGTGTCATTTGCACCGGCTGCAAGTACCATCACGGTAATGTTTGTGGTTGAGCATGCGACCACCAGCTTCAGTATTGCAAAGGGGAGTACTGCGTTTGATCTGATGATGGCCGCGTCTTCTTCAAAAGTCATCACATTTACAGGTAAAGAATATTCCGGACTCGGCACGCTCATCACTTCAATCAATGGCAAGGCGAGTAATCAGAATCGCAATGACCTGTACTGGATCTATTCCGTGAACGGAAAAAAGGCGACTGTTGGGGTTTCACAATATGTACTTCACGACGGAGACATTGTTTCATGGAGCTATGAGCCAAGCACAATGTAAGGGTGATGTAGGCGTTATAAATATTATGCATAACAGTAAAATAATGAAAAAGTTTCTTGGCGGAGTGCTCGTGATGATTGCAGTCTTTCTCGGTGCACCCGCAGTTGCGAGTGCGGATGCGTCGCCTGTCTCCATTCATCTCACAATCCAAACATTCGACCAAACGCTTTTTGACGGCGACATTTTAGTTAACCCTTGTTTCAATACGCAGTATGGCCCGACTACCACCGTCAACACATTTTGCGCAATCACGCAGGTCGCCTCATCATCAGGCTGGACAGTTGGTGCATTGTGGTCCCAATACGGCGTGTTTGTGAATAGTATCAACACCTATGCACCAATTTCGCTCTCTGGTCCCTATTGGCTCTATTATGCAAATGGAGAATCGGCACTTACGGGACTTGATGCACATGTGCTCACCGCTGGAGAAGATATTCTTCTTACCTTCGGAATCAGTCCGCTCCGTGTCGTTCCTGCGACGACTACACCACTCATTGGAACAAGTACGATTTTTCAGGTGCAGTATTTTGATACCGACAGTCTCTTTGATTGGGTCAGTGCAACCACGAGTACAGTTATCGTGAACGGAACACCACTTGCGAGTGATGCAAACGGAAAGCTTTCATATATCCCTATTTCAACCACGACGGTGACCGTTAGCGCAGAAGCGTGGGGGCATATTGCAAGTAAAGCCATTACACTTTACCCCTATAATGATACACCCCCACAATCTACGTTCGAAGGAACAATCATCCATCTCGACATAGAGACGTACGACGGAACACTTTATGACAATGATGTAACGGTATATCCTTGCCCCGATACACAGTTCGGCACTTCGACCACAATCAACGCATTCTGTGCCGTGAACCAGGTCGCTTCAACTTCCGGCTGGACCCTTGGGACGACATGGTATTCGTTCGGAAAGTCGCTTGATGGGATCAATGCATACACTTCAGATTTCGCAAACAATCGCTTCTGGATTTATTACAGCGGGCACACACCGGCTTTTGATGGACTGAATGCGCATGTCCTCGTACCTCATGAAGAAATATTACTTACGTACGGCATTGATCCACTCCGTGTCTACACCGCAACTTCATCAGTGCATATCGGCGACAACGTAACGCTACAGTCACAGCGCTTTGATCCGTTACTTTTTGACTGGGTAGTCGCCACCGGCACCACATTCACGGTGAGCGGCACTGCAACTTCATCTGACGCGGAAGCGAAGATCGTTATTACTGCGACTTCCTCTGATCCAATAATCGTCATCGCAACAAAGACTGGGTCGATTGGTAGCCTTCCGCTCACCATTACTCCAATGGCTTTTGTCGCAAGCACTCCTCCTTCACCTAGCGGTGGCTCCCCGGCTCCGGATGTGACACATGCGATCGACACACAAAAGGCGCTGCAGTTTTTGCGATCTCAAGCGAATACCGACGGCAGTTATGCGGCATCACTCTACACCGATTGGGTTGCGGTCGGCATCGCGGGTATTTCGGGAGCAGATGACATGCGAAGTAAGCTTCGTACCTATATGCTCGCGCACACCGATCCCGGCTCACTCTTGACCGACGTAGAGCGTCGCGCGATGGCACTCGAAGCGCTTGGCGTCGACCCCGCGCAAGGTACTTCGCGTAATTACATTTCCGAGATCGTCGCGAAATATGACGGTACACAATTTGGCGACGCCAATCAGGTGAATGATGATATCTTTGCGCTCATTCCGCTCATGCATGCAGGATATGCTGCAAGCGATCCGGAAATCACTGGCGCAGCGAATTTTATTGTCTCGAAACAGGACTCGAGCGGATCATGGGGCAGTGTCGATCTTACTGCCGCGGGCATCGAATCACTTCAGCCACTCACCGATATTGCCGGAGTAACCAATGCGATCGCACGGGCAAAAGCCTACCTTCATCAATCGCAACAGAGTGACGGCGGCTTCGGTTCGAGCTTTGCGACCAGCTGGGTCCTTACTGCAATCTATGGTATCCCCGGGGACCAGTTGGTGCGTGACTGGACGAAGAACGGGCGAACCCCGTCCGACTATCTCTGGGTTCTGCAGCAGGCAGACGGAGGAATGGAGCCGACAACACTTGATGCGAACAGCCGCATCTGGGCCACGTCATACGCACTTACCGGTTCAAACGGCAAGGATTGGAACGCAGCACTCGCACAATTTGCCAAAGTGCAAATCAGTGCAGTGCAAACTGGAAGCACTACAAGAAGTACAGAAAGCGGAGAAGTACTTGGCGCCGCGACAACTACTGCAACCAGCACAATGAGTAAAGATGGCATTATGGGTACATCGACCATCCTTACTCTGATAGGGAGTAGTACTCTGAGTGAGATAGTCATCTTGAACGACGTATCGGCAACCACTTCCGCGACCAGTAGTATTGCGAAGGCATCATCGACACCCCTTAAGTCGAAGAGCGGAAAAATAAAGAAGAAGCTTATTCCGAAGGAAATCAAGAAGCAAACCGCAAGCGTCGCGAATACTGCATCATCAGTTCCTCCCGCACCGCTCGAGACAAAAAAGGACAGTAAAGGGATTGGAAGCTTTATCGTTGACCCATTCACAAGGTTCTTCCAGTTTGTCGGCTCGTGGTTCTGATTCGACATCCCCCAACAAACTACATACGGTACCGCTATGTAGTCGAGGTTTTATAGTCTAAGTTGCGTCTTTGCCACTTCCGACTTAGGATTTGCTCATGAAGAATGCAGCAAGCATCATAGCGCTTTGTGTTGGAGTACTGACTCCTATCGCTGTTGTTGCTATGTATCATGAGAGGCTGCCATCCCTGCAAGCGGTAAGTGGATTCATGCATGAAATGACAAATACTGCCGAGAGTGTATCTGCATCTGCACATTCACGCGCGACACTGATATTCGTCGGTGATATGTTCTTCGACAGGTATATCCGCACCACAAGCCGTATGCACGGTGTCGATCATCCGCTATCGTGTGTCGACACATTCCTTAAAAGGGCCGACATGGTGATAGGGAATCTTGAAGGACCTATTACCGATGAGGATTCGATAAGTGAAGGTACTGAGATAGGCAGCGCGGAGAACTATCAGTTCACATTTCCGAGCACCACCGCAAAGCTCCTCAAGAAACATAACATAGGTATTGTTGATCTCGGCAACAATCACATCGCCAACTTTGGCCGCGAAGGACAGCGCTCGACTGAAACATACCTCACAAAAGCAGGAGTCGGCTACTTCGGGGGCATGCTCGGTGATGAACCGGTCCTTGAAAAAGACATAAGTGGTGTGCCGCTGTCATTTGTGAGCTACAATGCGTTCCTTGGTACCAGCTCGGATGCGGTTGCGTATACTATTGCAAGTGAAGCGAAGAAGGGAAGGACGGTCATTGTATTTGCGCACTGGGGTGAAGAATATTCCACTTCGACCGACACGCTGAGGAGTGACGCGACGCTGTTTGCCTCAAGTGGTGCAAAGTTTATCGTCGGCGCGCATCCTCACGTGGTCCTTCCTCATGAGGCAATCGGTGGCGTTCCTGTCTACTATTCGCTCGGCAACTTCATCTTTGATCAGTACTGGAATGATATGGTGAGGCACGGTCTTGCGCTCACTATTGAGGTCGAAGACGGCAAAGTCATAAATATCACCGAACACAAAACACAACTTCTAACCGACGGCCGCACCTGCATGGTTGTTGACGCAACGAGCACGAAATCAGCTCTCAAATAGCCAGTATTTATTCTCGATTAGGGTAAATACCCCGCGAGCTTGCTCCGAAAATATTTTGAGCGAAGCTCGTCTTGATACCCCGTCAGCTTGCTGCGGGGTGGTTC
>JAYTWK010000051.1:0-2950 GCA_043743715.1 bacterium | reverse complement strand
GCAGCGGGATTGTGGAACTATCACTTGAGTTACCAGAGTTAAAAGCACACCTGTGTGTGTTTTTTGACGGGTGGGTCTTATTGGGGAGCGAGTCTATTAGCGCTGAGGTGGAGTTGAATCTCATATAGATGCTAGGGAAAACCCGTTACTCTTTTCCAAACAAGGAGAATCACATGCCCTGGATGCTTGCACTCGACCCCACGTTGGACACCGCCGCAGAGCTTGTCTTGCTCGGCTTTGAACCAGTCACGATGTACATGAAGCATATCTTACCGTATCACTCGGAAGGCCACATCAGGTACGCTGAGTTGTAGTTCTCGCGGATGAAGTTGCGTCCGAAACAGTACGCCTCATTCAGTTTCGTCGAACAGGGCGAACTTGGTAGAGTGTACGCGGTCGCAGTCACTGGCGACAGCGAGACCAAGGCACTCCTCCTTGCCGAGGGATTTGAGGAAAGGGAAATCTACCTGAAAGATGGCCCCAAGGGTTCAATCCTTGATGCAATCCCCGAAGGTGACCGCAAGTTTCAAAGCATGACGCACGTGCCGAGCCTTTTTGCCTGCGTCTGCTATTGGGGACGCGCACCTGACTGAAGACTTACTTTTCGCCTCAAAAGCCCCTTTTGGAATGTTTCCGAAAGGGGCTTTATCTATATAATCTGGCGCATATTAAGATTCTTGGAATTCTTGCCAAAATGTGAAGTGTTTGGTAGAGTACTCGAACGCCCGCTTGTATGTCCAAACAATAGGGATATGAAGCTAACACTACAACATATGAAAACTGAAGTTCACCCGAAATATTATCCTGCTGCGAAAGCAACCTGCGCATGCGGATCGACCGTTGTCGTTGGTTCGACTCGCGAATCAATCGACATGGAAATCTGCTCACAGTGCCATCCTTTGTTCACCGGCAATGAGAAGGTGTCAGACACTGCAGGACGCATCGAGAAGTTCAAGGCTCGCACTGCAGCCGCTGCTCCGAAGAAAGCGAAGAAGTAACGACTTCGGACGAAACCCGTATCCAATGTTGGTGCGGGTTTTTGCTATGGGTATGAGATAATAAAAAAAGAAAGCTAAGTAAAAGTTACAAGATAGGAGTCACAAGGAAATACAAAAGACCCCACATGTAATGCTCTTGACTCTGAACTTGCTGCTTGAAACTCGTAAAACATGGACCTCATCAAATTCAAAGAAAATTTTAAGACGAGATACTTAGCCGACGAATACGAGCGGCTTTCGGTTGCGCTCCATGAATTAGTCGAGATGCGCGGCAAGGATACTGATATGGATGCCTTGATTGCCGATGATATTGCGATGAATGAAACCGCAATGAAGGATCTCCTCTCGAAGATGGAGCAGATACTCGAAGAAGACAAGGAGGTGGAAGAGAAGCCGAAAGAAGTGGTGCTCGAAGTACGCGCGGGCGTCGGCGGGGAAGAGGCGGCCATCTTCGCACAAGACCTCGCGCTGATGTACGAACGATACGCAAAGCTGAGGGGCTGGAATTTCAGAGCGGTGGATGACTCTCAGAGTGAGATGGGGGGATATAAAGAGGCATCGTTTGAAATTGACGGGCGAGATGTCTATGATCTGCTGCGCTATGAGACAGGTGTACACCGCATTCAGCGCATACCTGCGACCGAGAAGCAGGGCCGTATTCATACTTCGACCGCAGCAGTGATGATCCTTCCTATTCGCGAAAAATCCACAGTGACGGTGAATCAATCTGATATTGATATGAGCTTCACTAGATCAGGAGGCGCGGGCGGACAAAACGTGAACAAAGTTGAGACCGCGGTCCATCTGGTGCACAAGCCATCCGGCATCCACGTGCATTGCTCGGTCGAGCGTTCACAGCTCAAGAACCGCGAGAAAGCGATGTCTATTCTCGTCGCCAAACTCGAAGCACTGCGCGATGAAGATGAGCTCAAAAAGAATGCCGACGCACGTTCATCCATCGGTACCGGTGACCGTTCGGAGAAGATCCGCACCTACAATGTCCCGCAGAACCGCGTGACCGATCATCGCATCAAGGAATCGTGGCACAATATTGAGTCTATATTTCAGGGGAATATCGAGGATATCACTGAGACCATAAAGGCTCGCGCAGAAGCAGGGAACCTCGGTCCTGCCGACGAACGCGAGGAATAAGATTTGTCATGAGCGCGCGCAAGATATAAAAATGGTCCGACCTTATGGCCGGACTCATATTCAAAAATACATTCGTCAATTAGTCGAAGTGACACGAACTTCTTCATTGGTTGACTGTGCCTCGACCTCGTCTTGTCTTGAAAGCTCGTCGAGCAATTGTCGAATTGATACTGTTTGGTTCTTTCGGAATACGGTTAGCACTTGATTGTCGCTGAGCATGACAACAAACGCGCACTCGTCCGCATGTGGACCGAGTTTGATCAAGGCTTCACGAACGCTTTTTCCGTTGGGTTTGATGGTTCCATGCTTAGGAAACAGAAGTTCCTGTGCACGCTTGAGAAACGACCCATCTCGAAGTTTGGAGATCAGCGTCCCTTTTTCATCGAACAAAAACATTCTCCAGGTGTAGATATATTCATCACACACTACTTCTGAAATAGTCCCATCCCGCAGTTGCAGCGTCTCTTGAGAGATACACGAGACTATTGCATGAGTCAGATGATCTTCAAGTTTTCCAAAATAAGCGCTAAGCCAAGAGAACTGCTTGAACACGGCGCGAACATGATGCTTGGACATTTTTTACTCCTTTGCCATATGATAGACAGTGCTTCTCGCCCTGCCAGTTACTTGCTTGCTCATCTCGAGCAAACAAGAGTCGATGAAATGTGCACCCCACCGATCTTTTATATTTATAACATTTTTAATGAACCACCCCGCAGCAAGCTGACGGGGTATCAAGACGAGCTTCGCTCAAAATATTTTCGGAGCAAGCTCGCGGGGTATTTACCCTAATCGAGAAT
>JAYTWK010000050.1:0-11703 GCA_043743715.1 bacterium | reverse complement strand
GGAATTCACGTGCATGCCACGAGGGTACTTCTTATTTGCCAATTCACTGAGCTTCATAAGCAAACAAAGTCGCTTTCAATTTTTACTCCTTACAGGAGCTGTCCACTCATTGGGTCTTTTTGCAAAAGCCCTCAATGAGCCTTGCGGTGTGGGTCCCTTGCCCACACCTCACCCTTTGGTCATTAAATTTTAGTTCAATTTCAAAGCCAGGAGGCGTGCGCAAGCCTGTTGCCGAAGAGTTATTGGAAGATGGTATCAGTAGTTAGGAGATAGGAGAAGTAGTATCAGGAGATACAAAATCCAAGGGCCACCCTTTTCAATACTTAAGGGTGGCCCTTGGATTTTGTAAATATCTTATGAACCTCGCAAGGAATAAGTACTCCAGCGGCGTTCGCCACGTTTAGTGAGGATGCCTTCTGCGACCATCGCCAAGAGTTCACGCTGGATAGTCTTCTCGCTCACATCGGGAATGCTCTTCGAGATATCTTTGACCGCAAGCTGAGGCTTCTGTTTGATGAGCGCAAGGATGATGGTGCGGCGGTCACCCTTCCCAACCTCGTTCTCGCTTCTGCGTACAAGCAGATCGGTGTTGCGTTCGGGCATCACAATCATTTGTGGCTCACGCCTCACTTCAGGGAGTCGTCTTATCTGTTCTTCCGGACGTGTCTCTATCCTTGGCATAGCGCTTGCTCGACTCATCGGAGTCATCGGATCTGCGTGGACCTTCACCGGAAGCGGGTGCTTCTCGGCATGAGGAGTGTTGCCTCCTAATCGGACTGTTGGTCGCACTTCCTGCTTCACACTTGTGATGCGAGAAATATCTTTTCTGACTTCAGCTCTTGTGTGTGCTATTGCCTCAACACTTCGTTCTGCCTGCATCTGTCTTTTGTCTTTCGAGATATCCGAGACAGCAGTATGGCTCGCCGGAATTTCTTCTGTAGCAACTGCCTGCGCTGTCGCAAGATCTTCAATCTGCGGGAAGGACGACTCAAAATCCGCAGGGACATCAAAGAATGAGTCGGTGAAAATACTCTTGCTGCGATCAAAGAGTTTCTCCCACTCCCCTTCGATGACTGACTTCAAGCTGATATATTCTTTCTTTAGGACAGAGGCATTCATCTCGCTCACCATGCGAGAGGCTTGTGCAATATCGAGGAATGAAATAACCTTTTCAATTTTCCTGATTGCAGCACCAAGTACAGCAATGCGCTCACCCATGGTCGCGTCGAGTGCAAGGGTGGTGTCTGAGAGCAAGTCCACTGAAGCTTCGCGCATTCTCCATTTCATTGGCTCTTGTTCGGGCATGATGTCCGTGACCATGTAGAGTGCTGTGGTGAGCTTCTCAGACTTCTTGAGAATAAACATAAGTCCACCTGTGTTCTTTACTTTCTCTTCTTTGTTTATACTCATTGACTTATTTTCTCCCTGTCCGTTAAAAGAACTATTGTCGCGACCAAAAGAATGTCTTTGAGACATGTTTTGTCCTTGTCCTTTTTGGCTGTTTGATTGCCCATGGATGCCGAAGCTTTGGTTGTTGTCTTTGAAGTCATTCATATGGTGTCTTTTAATTGTCTATTAAACTAACATGAGTAGATGCATGTGTCAAGGACGTTTTCGCTTCGTTGTCAGACGTCTTTGAACCAGAGAAGAGGAGCTTATTGCTGTCCATGATACACCTTTTTGAATGCTTTTCAAAAGGACTTTTGTGCAGGTTAATTTAATTTCCAAGGACTCCCCTTCGTAGCAGAATTCTCAAGGGAAGTCCTTGGAAATTAACAAAATCCCGCGACCACCCTTAGATACAAATTCCTCAAGGGCGGTCGCGGGATTGCTGGGATACTATATATAGAGTGGTGGCAGGCGTGATAATATATATCCATCATATGGCTAAGAAAAGAAAGAAGCGCGCACCCTCGAAAGCGGCACTTGCGAAAGCAGAGCGAGAATCAGCACGTGGCAGACAACCCGGATTCTGGGGACGATTGCGCGAAGAGACACGAAATTCAATCATCGGCATTTTACTTATTATCATTGCGGTCATTTTACTCGTCTCCGCATTCGGACCAAGCGGACATCTCGGCGGCGGAATCTATGGGGTGGTACATTTCCTCTTTGGAGTCGGTTACTACCTCATCCCGGTCCTTTTCCTTGTACTTGGTGTGAACTTCTTTCGCGCAGGCGGGCATAACTTTACTACCCCTGCCCTCGTGGCCGGACCATTCTTCATTATCTCATCACTCGGACTCTTGGCGCTTGCGAGTCATACTGATGCGGGTATCGACGGATATGGCGGCTTCATCGGATACTATATTATGACGCCGATGGTGTATCTGTTTGCGTCGCTACTGACGACTATTATCTTAGGTGCGATACTCTTGATTGCGGTCCTTATACTCTTCGACACACCGCTGCATATGGGATTCATGATGTCGTTCCTCAATATCTTCAAACGCAATCCGAAAGAGGTCGCTGACGAGGAATACGAAGATGAGGATGTGGAGGAAGAGGAGGTGGTCGAAGAAACCATCGAGGAGACGGAGGATGAGGACGAGCCTGTCGAAACTGTAGTGCCCGAAGAACCGGAGAGGGAATCTCTGCCTGAGGAGAAGGCGCCGATATTTGCAAAGACAGTCACAAATACTGCACCAAAGAAATCGCCCGATGATGCACCGTTCCGATTCAACACTTCACTCCATGCTGCATACACCCCACCCCCGCTTTCGCTGCTTGCAGGAGATCGCGGCAAACCGGGCTCGGGCGACATCAAGGCGAATGAAAATGTGATCCGCCGTACACTCCAGAACTTCGGTATCCCGGTCGAGATGGACGAAGTATCAGTTGGTCCTTCCATCACGCGCTATGCACTTAAGCCTGCTGAAGGTGTCCGTCTTAATAAGATTACTACGCTCCAACACGACCTTGAGCTCGCACTCGCAGCTGCACCTATCCGTATCGAGGCTCCAATCCCGGGCAAGTCACTCGTCGGTATCGAAATGCCTAATAGCGTGAAGTCGACGGTCGGCCTCGGATCTCTGCTTAGTGAGGAGGAGTGGAAGAGGAATCCAAATCCGCTCTATGTACCCCTCGGGAAGGGCACTGCCGGCGTTGCGCAATTCATGAATATCGCGAAGATGCCGCACGTCCTCGTGGCAGGCGCGACCGGATCGGGCAAATCGGTGACCATGCACACGATTATCACTGCTCTATTATATAGGAACTCGCCGGAGCAGCTGCGCTTCATCATGGTCGACCCCAAACGCGTCGAGCTGACGATGTATAACGGTATCCCCCACCTCCTGACGCCGGTCATCACCGAAGCGAAGAAGTCTATCCTTACACTCAAGTGGGCGGCGAAGGAAATGGATCGCCGTTACGATGTCCTGCAGGAAGAAAAATGCCGAGATATTGGCTCGTATCACAAGAATGTACTGCAGCCGGCACTTGCGAAGTATGAGAAGGATAAGGCTGCCGGAAAGATCGGTGAAGGAGAGGATCCTCTGCTGCCGGAGCTGATGCCGTATATCGTGATCATCATCGACGAATTGGCGGACCTAATGAGCGCCTACCCACGCGAACTTGAAGCTTCTATTGTCCGCCTCGCACAGATGAGCCGCGCGGTGGGTATCCATCTGATGATTGCGACTCAGAGACCGTCGGTGAATGTCATCACTGGCCTCATCAAGGCCAACGTGCCTGCGCGTATTGCACTCCAGGTAGCGTCGCAGATTGACTCCCGTACCATTCTCGACCAGTCAGGTGCGGAGAACCTCTTGGGTGCGGGCGATATGCTCTTTCTCTCGGCCGAGCTTCCCAAACCGATACGCCTCCAGTCTGCATTCATTTCTGAAAGCGAGGTGAAGAGCGTGGTGAAGTTCTTGAAAGATCATTATGACGGCACGCTCGGCGACGAACTCAATCTTTCGAACGCGGAGAATAAGAACCAGTTCTTCGGCGGAATTCCGGATGATGTGCTTTCGGGAGCTGGTGATGGTGACGATGATGATAGGTATGAGGAAGCGAAAGAACTTGTGATCACGAGCGGCAAAGCCTCGACTTCGTTCCTCCAGAGGAGACTGAGCTTAGGCTACGCACGTGCCGCGCGTATGATGGATGTACTTGAAGAGCGCGGAGTGGTCGGACCCGCCGACGGCGCGAAACCCCGCGATGTGCTGATGAAGGGCGACGGTTCCTCCGCGGGGTTCGGGACTGAGAGTGAGTAGTTTATAAAATGCAGCAGAAATAACAAAACCACCCTAGCGGGTGGTTTTGTTATATATACTACTTTCCGCGCAGTTGGTAGGATTTGTATGCGATGAGGGAGAGGGAGATAAGAAAGTAAAGAGGCACTAGTGACATAAACGCTGATTTCTTATCAAGCGGACTGAAATCGGCATGAAGCCATGGATTTACAAGGATTATTAAACAATACAGGACTACATAAAGAATAGTCATTTTCTTCCAGGTCGAAAAAATTGACTCGTTTAGACGGTAGACTATGAGACCGGAGATAAGAATTGGCACTGAGATCGAATTCATCAGAAGAAAAAGCATCGTTGTGCAATTCAAGCCATTTTCATAATCACAGTTAATTGGATAGGAATTTGGAACAATAGCAAGCCAGGCAATGGTTATAATTGTGCCAATCAGACTTATCAGCACGACTATTTTTTTGTTTAACATTTTTTTAAATGAGTACTTTTTACTAATATCCGACTATCACCTTACCATTATCTGTTCTAATTTTTATCACACGTACCCCCGCAAGCTTCTCCTTTGTCGTACGTAGGTCAACTTCATCCCCATCATCAGCATCATCAAGGTCGAGTGGGGTGGTCATCACTATAGTAATCCCCTTCTTGGGTCTGTAGTGGGTCTCGACGGTAGTGGTTGCCGTCTTGGTGTACGAGGCAAGAGTCTTGATGGCGGTGCTCGTACCTGTCGTCAGTATATTCCATTTATAGGTAAGTGGGATAGTGGATGTAGTGAGTAAAAATATGATTCCATTACAAAACCGCCCTTACGGGCGGTTTTGTAATATATACTACTCCCCTCTCTTAGAAATATATGTTCGCGCAATCTTCCAGATCGAAAGGAGAATAAAAATTCCGTAGAGCGGCGCAATGATGATGAGGTATGCTAAACCATCCATACTGAAGAACCCGTGTTCCTGAGGGATATTTTCGACAAATACTGTCGCAAGCATAATGATGGGAACCATCCAGTACGACACTTTTAACCACGACTGGAAAACTTCTTCCTTCATACGGTAGGTGATGAGGGTGAGAAAGAAGACAACAGCAACAGGGAAGAACGAATAAAGAATTTTTATAGGAAAATCATCCTCCCTGATATGACACCAGTCCTTATTGCACCACAAGCCGATAGCAACCAGTCCAACAAAATAAAGTATGTAGAGCAGCGAACTAAAAAAAACATTTTTTTTTGTTCTTAAATCTTTCATTATGATTTAGTTTTTGTTAATCTTCATTGATTCTACTAAACATTATAGCGCATATCCAACCACCCCCGTGCTGGTAGTTAATCGTACAATCTCCAGTCCAGTGAACACTACTGTCTGAATCGGTAGGTTCTTCTTAAGTACGATGACTGTCGTCTTGTTCGTCTGCTTGTTATAGAGCGCCTGGATGACGTAGGTGTCATTCACTGCAATGGTTTGTGACACTGGCACGATGGGTGCTTTAGTATCCCAAACATAGAGGACTGAGGAAATGGGGAGAGTTATCTTGGACTGGTTGTCATACTGTATACCTGTGAGCTTGGCATAGGTAAGTAGTTTGCCGCTATACGTTTTAGTGAAGAAGAGTTTTGTCGTGTGCCCCGCTTGGTCGATAATGCTGTAGTTGCCTGATGCATCCTTGGATACGGTTGTCGTTCCAAGACTATCAGTTCCTGTGACCAAGAGGTCTTGGGTTGTGATGCTTACTGCAATACTTGCTTCTGGTGCTGTCTTGTCAATCTTGATAACGAGAGTGTTCGTTGCTTCTCTGTTCCCTGCTTTATCGGTAGAGTAGAAACGTAACGTCGTACTTCCTTCTAAATTAAGGAGGATTGGTGATGCGGTAGCGTATGTATTCCACGACACTCCATTGTTCAGTGAATAGAGTGTATTCTTCACGCCACTTCCTGTGTCGGTTGCAGTGAGGGTGACGAGTACATTGCTGGTATACCAGCCGTTGCCACCAAGTGTACCGGTTGTTGTCTCTGTGGTTGTGGGTGGCGTGAGGTCGGGGGGAGGGAAATTCACAATACTTCCCAGAACAGAACCGAGGGACAAGTCTGTCACACCATCTCCATCTTGATCAATCAGTAATTTGCCGCTTTCAATTGGTGAATTACTAGGATCAATATTCATACTCACAAGTGTGTTTGTCGCAGATGGAATGCCCTCAAATGAGGTGCTCGCAATGATGTCATTTCCCCATCGCTCTTTTATATCGAGAACAAATGAACCAGTAGCAACACCACGGAGCACGAGCGTACCAGTTGCAATTTTGGGAATTGAGAGCATTTGCACGTCCCCATACCGATCATAGCGGGCACCTGGTACGTTGAAGTCAGTTCCCTCGGGTGTGCTCGTAGATGGGCCAGTGTGGTGACCAAGATTGTCTGTGAATTCAAGCGTGAGGGGTGAGTGGAGGGTGAAGATAAGTCGAGAAACAAGCTGGCTTGCAGGAGATTGATTCGAAAAATTATCTATTACTGGAGAAGATGAGGAAATGAGACCATGCACGAACAATCTTATATTAGGAACCTCAAAAATATCTCTGTGTTTTCGGTCAAGATGAGAAAGACTTGTTGGAAAGTCATTGTTGTACTTATCTAAATTGACCCAATACCTCTGCACATTCGAAGTACTCGTACTCACAAAGAGTGCACTGGGTACAACGACAGTTCCATCACCATCGATAACTGTGTCCGGATCAAATGTGAGTTTAGTGCCCCATTTACCACAATAGTAGCTTGTACGTCCACTGATGACTACCGAGTCGACACGAAGGCAGTTTGGAATCGTTCGATATGTGATTCCGGCAAGCGTTTCTTCTCCCCAACCTGCGATTTGAATGAGGGTCGTACTTGTAGAAAGCCAGGAGTTCCCGTCGAGAATCGCATGCACGCCCACCCCATACGTGAGGAGGTTTGGCTGTAGTACTTGAGGACTATCGAGGTCATCGTAAGTAGACATCGGTCTTCCCTCGTCACCACGCAAAAAACGTTCCAGGTCTGTCGAATTCGATATAGTATTCCCATAATGGGCAATGAAGGGTGTAGTAGCGGTTCCATTCTCAAAATTGATGATTGGTGTACCCACGGTATTGAAGTATGCAGTAGAGGGAAGAAGGTGGTATGCTCCCGGCATATTGTGTGTAAGATCACGAAGACGACGTGCCTTCATTACCGCACCCCAAAGACCTATTTGATCGCCGTGCAGGAGATCAGATATTGCTTCTGGTGTTCCTGTTTGTGGAACCGCAACAAAAATGACCTTATCGATCTTGTTGTAAAGTGGGTCGTTGGTATCTTTCAGTTTTTGAAGTAATGCTTTGGTCACAAGTCCACCGTTGGAATGTGCAATGATGGTAACTTTTTCGGTACGCGATGTTTTGGAGAGATCAAATAGTTTTTTGTAGATATATGAATTTGTGAATCCCTGACTTGTGTCGTATCTCACCGTCCCGTCTGTTGACGAAGCTCCATTTTGGAGAATGTCTTCGAGAGACAATCTCCAGTCGTAAGGTATGAGTGCGTAGTCAGTAATTAATTGCTCGCTATTTTTCCATGAATCGAGATCGTGCATGAATGATTGGTACATATTCAGGGTGTATGCATCATCGATGACTCCCTGATTACCTTCTTTGGTATAGATTTGGTTTACACTTTTTCCATTTGCATCAAGAGCGAGACGTGCATGATCGCAATCCCAAGTGGAAACCCAGCGCTCCTTTTCATTATTGAACACTCCGCATGCACTACTTTTCTCAAATAGGCGTGATCCCATAATCCCCGGCAGGAACAGCACATTCGAGTTGCAGTTCACGGTGCATCCAGACGCGGGAGGAACTCCATACAGTACTTGAAACGGTTTGTATGTCACGCGAGCGGACACTGCATCACCGCTGCCTTGGGTGAGATCGAAGGGGTCGATGGGATGCGTAGGTCCGTCTACCGCGCCCCAGTAGTTATTGGTCGCATCCACTATCTGAGGGGAAATATTGTTCACTCCATATGCGGTATTACCGGCAATCTTTGCGTTGTGGATGGTGACTCCCCCTCCGTCGACCAGGACTCCGGTCGGTGCATTCATAATAAGTGTACCGTCAATGGTGGTGGTGCCTGCATGCTGCAAGAAATTAACGTTGCCGCTTTTATCAATACTTCCTCCTGAAATAACGACATTTCCTCCAAGATTATTGAGCGCCCCTTGCGAATTGCCACCGTAGCGGAAGCTTGCGTTCCGGATTGTACTTGTTGAGTATAGATAGACACCATTCCAATCACCCGCCGGTGGTACGAATGTTCCATCGTCGCGAATAGAAGTGAATATCACCGGAGTGTTATCAGTCACAGAACCAACAGTAAAAGTACCACCAACTCCCATGCCGCCGCCTTGATGAAATTTCACAGTGGTTCCAGAAAGGATGGTAAGTGATGATGCCGCCGCTGTACCATAACTTTGGATCAGGTACGGGAGTCCGTCTTGGTTCCAAGTTTGATCACCCTGTAGTGTACCGACGAGTTCGTATCCTCCTTCACCATTATTGCCGCCGTGATTAATGAAATTGACAGAGCCGTCGATAAGAACCGGTGAGTTAGCAAGGGTATGAAATGTGGTACTCGCAAGTTCGAACTGAGTCGCGCCTGTGTGACTATTGACTCCGTACTGTGCGCGCAGCATAGTGCTGTTGGTAAGTTTTAGCGTTCCTGCTTCCTCGCTCACCAGCGCAGCCAGAGCGTCGCTTATTGTGCTTTGGTCAATCAACAAAGATCCACTCTGCAGTATAAGTGGAGCAATGAGTTTGCCACCGTAACGCACGACCGCATTAGTGATTACATTTTCACCAGCTCCTTGAAGATAAATACCGTTCCAATCTCCTGCGAGTGGAGCGCTGGCGGTGCCGTCACCATTACTATCTCCTCCTACACTATCATCGCGAATAGAAGTTATGATGACCGGCTCGGCAGGAATCTGCGCACCAACGGAAAGTTTTCCCACTACACCCATGCCGCCATAGAGGTCGAACTTCACAATCGTACCCGGCTCGATAGTGAGGACTCCGTCAGCCGCAACTCCCATTCCAGTGACGATGTATGGACTAGCTGCTTTCGTCCAGGTGATGTTGCCGCTAATATTCGTGCCATAAGGGATCACGGTATCAGCGAGTACATCACTTGGAATAATGAAGGTTACAATAAGGAGGGCAAGAACAGCGTAGGGCTTGCGCATAGGAGAGATAAATTGCGAAATAATATGATAATTGGGAGGCCAAAGAGAGAGCTGGGGAGGAACGTTGTTGTTCCTAAAGCTAGCGGAATCATGGAGAATTGCAAGTTCATACACGTGATTGATTGGTGGTGCTGCGTGGAGCCGCCATTCTTCACGAATTCAAGCTACTATACATAGGACTGCCCTATGTAACTTACACATAGGGCAGTCCTATGTGAGTCTTTTGAATTTAGGAGGATTCACCTCAGTGGCGTGGTAGGGCTGGATAAACTCTGAATTAGTCTGGGGATAAGGGAGGGATAACCTGGGTACAAGTTCATGATAACTGCCACTTCAGACACATTGGGTACCCATCGTAGCATAAGCAAACCCCTATCCAAGGGCAGTCCTTGGATAGGGGTTTGCGAATTCCTCTTCGAAGGACCGCCCTTGGAAACACCGATAGACCGTCAGCCACATCTCATGTATATATAGAGGACATATGCCGCGCCTCAATCTTAAGAACGTGCTCTCATTCATTCTCATTGCAGGATTCATCGGAGGTATCTTCTATTACGCATATTTCCAGTCGCGAGGCATCATTTCAGGGCCACAAATAAGTGTCATAAGTCCTGAAAACGGCAAAACCTACACCGACCCGTTGCTTTCTGTATATGGCACAACCAAACGCGCAAAGGAGATAACCCTTGACGGAAGAGAGATATTCATTGATTTAGAGGGAAATTTTGGGGAAAAATTGTTGCTCGCTCCCGGCTATAATATAATTGAACTAGCGGCACGGGATGCGGATGGACACAGCACCAAAGAAACTCTCGAGGTGATTTACAAGGAAGGCGGAAGCCGAAGCGGCATTTCGTCATCTACTCTCTACTCTCCTTCTCTCACTCCCTCCGCGACATCAAGGAAACCAGTTAACAATTAATTTCATCATATGGCGGGTTTTATAAAAAAAGTGAAAAAAGAAAAAACCGAAGCGGAGCGTTCAGGCTCCGTCGGCATCGAAGCGACTATCCGCTCTATCCAGACCAAGTTCGGCGACGGCGCTATCATCAAGCTCGGTGATCAGCCGAAGGTGGCGATCGACTCAATATCGACCGGCTCCATCGGACTTGACCACGCACTCGGCGTGGGAGGACTCCCGCAAGGAAGGATCATTGAAATATTCGGCCCTGAATCATCAGGAAAGACCACACTCGCTCTGCATGTCGTCGCAGAAGCACAGAAGAAAGGCGGTATCGCCGCATTCATCGATGCAGAGCACGCACTTGATCCTGACTATGCAAAGAAACTCGGCGTGAAGATAGACCAGCTCCTGGTCTCACAGCCGGATACCGGAGAGCAGGCGCTTGAGATTTGTGAGTCACTCGTGCGCTCGGGAAACCTCTCAGTCATCGTTATCGACTCGGTCGCGGCACTCACCCCGAAGGATGAAATTGAAGGAGACATGGGAGCACAGCACGTCGGCAAGCAAGCGCGCCTTATGTCTCAGGCGCTGCGCAAGCTCACTGCTATCGTTTCGAAGACTAAGACAACGGTCATCTTTATCAACCAGATCCGCATGCAGATAGGCGTGATGTTCGGCAACCCGGAGACTACCCCGGGCGGCAAGGCACTCAAGTTCTATACCTCCGTGCGTATCGATATTCGGAAGATTGCGCAGATCAAGAAAGGCGAAGACGTCATCGGTAGCCGCACTCGTGCGAAGGTCGTGAAAAACAAAGTCGCAGCGCCCTTCAAGCAGGCGGAATTCGATCTCATCTACAATGAAGGGATTTCTCGCGAAAGCGAGATGCTGATGTTCGGTGAGAAGTACGAGATTATTCACAAATCCGGTTCATCGTACTCATATGGCGAGACAAAAATTGGACGCGGCTACGACTCGGCCAGACTCTTTTTGCGCGAAAACAAAGCTGTTGCTAAAGAGATCATGAAGGAGATTGCCAAGAAAATGAAGGAGGATGCTTCGTTTTCGATTGCACCTTCCAAAGATGACGCCGACGAAGGCTCCCCAGAGTAAACTTCCAAATTTGGCGCACTGCGATTTTTTCATCACAAAAGGTTCGGAAGCAGTATCACTCATACAGCTTCTCGAACACTTTTGATCAAAAAAATCACATTGCATCCAAATTGTAAAAGTTTTCGGCATAATATACATAAATCGAGTCTTTTTAGCACACCTTTTTCTTCCTCGGAGCAATCGTCGACGCGAGGAAAATTGCACACAACATCTTGCGTAACAG
>JAYTWK010000049.1:0-19615 GCA_043743715.1 bacterium | reverse complement strand
CTGTTACGCAAGATGTTGTGTGCAATTTTCCTCGCGTCGACGATTGCTCCGAGGAAGAAAAAGGTGTGCTAAAAAGACTCGATTTATGTATATTATGCCTTGTTTTGCGAGTTTCTCCCTGCGTGTCCCATGCGTGTGAGTTTTGCAACTTCTGTTTGCCGAAAGTGATTGATTATGCGCGTTCCCCCATACGCACGATAGTGTCGTATTCTTTTTTTGACAAGGGGATGATCGAGAGGCGGTTATGGGTCCAGAGCATAGATTTTGCGAGCGGAAGGGCAGCTGCAAGCGCAGACCGTGGTACGAGCACTGGAAATTTTTTTACAAACGAAACATCAACCATATACCAGATGGGCTTCTCTCTTGATGCTTTTGGGTCGTAATATTTGTGCTTCGTGTCCCACTGGGTGAAGTCGGGATACGCAAGACATGCGACGCGGGCGATACCTGCAGGCCCGGCAGGTGTGACACTGGAATGATAGAAGATGACCATGTCGCCCCCGCGCATATCATCGCGCATGAAGTTGCGCGCTTGGTAGCCGCGTACGCCGTCCCACTCTCGTCGCTTGAGACGCTCGAGGTCGTCGATTGAGACTTCATCCGGCTCGGATTTCATTAGCCAGTAACGTGTCATGACTATTTTTTTCATTGAGTTGCCTAATGCAGTAATTCGCTTCCCGATTCAAGCGGGTGCTCGCGTTCGTACGCCATGAACGCTTGCGCAAGCTTCCTCAGTCCTTCTTTGCCCTCACTCTCCCATGTATGAAGCTCCGCAGGTTCGCATGATCCAAGGAATCCGCGAAAATTGACGCTGTGGTCGTTCATCCATCGCATGATCTGGTCCGAGTGTTCTCCGGACTCTGCTTCAGCTACGGGGTCGATATCTTCCAGTCCGAGAGACTGAAGCGCAAGACGAATCTGAGTCGCGGTATCAAATCGCTCGTTCATCATCAATTCTATGCCTGAAGGTTCCATTATATTTAGTTCAGCGTGGAAAGTCTCTCTCTGATGCGAGCAACAAGTGCCTCGAGCGACCACTCACTCTTTATAAGGAAGTCGGTCGCGCCGAATCCTGAGACGGTGGCGATGGTCTGCGCATCGGTCGAGTTTGTGAGGACGATGACGCTCACGTGTTTGCCCCAGGCGTCTGCACTCCGCAGTTTTGAGAGCATGGTGATGCCGTCCATGCGCGGCATGAAGATGTCGAGGAGAATAATCGAAGGATGATTCGCCAGGGCGGACTCAAGTCCCGCCTCGCCGTCTGCAGCCTCTAGTACAGTGAACTTCTCATCGTTCATCTTCTCCACCAGTACCCTGCGGAGTGCGATGTCGTCTTCAATCACCAGTACGGTTTTCTTGTTTTCAACTTCCATCCCGTTAGAAGTAGGACACGAACACAGTTGTTCGTATGACTACTTGATGAGCTGCTAATTTTTTCATTGTTTGCATATATCAAATTATTTCTTGGTGCTCGTGACTTCTAACGGGATCAATTGTATAAAGTGAGCTTATTTTTTCTTGGATGTTAAAATCTCTTTGACCATTTTTACGACGTCATCGAGAGCGGTTTCGGCTTTTACTAAGTATGCATTCAAATTGAGGTCCTTGAGGCGCGATTCTTCCTCGGTTGAGTTCTGATTGGTGAGTGCGATGATCTGTACCTCCTGTCCCCATGTACCGCTTGCACGTATCTGCTTGGCCATCTCCAGACCGTCGACAGGGAACATCACGATGTCGGTGATGACGATGTCGGGCTTCTGGTCGGTGCCGATTTTCAGTCCTTCTTCGCCTCCACCCGCTTCAAGTACATCAAATTTCTCATCACGCAACTTCTCTGCCAGTACCTTACGCAGAGGCTCGCTGTCTTCAACCAAAAGTATCTTGTTGTCGCTCATATGCTAGAAAGTATACCATGAAAACAGAAGAGGGAAATGCACGATGCTTGCCGCATTTCGAGTGATGATGCGAAAGTTACCGTTCGGATGGAGATATCTCGAATTGCTATGTTTTCAGTTTGAACTCGGCAAAAACTCCTATATAATCTATAGATACTCGATTAGCAGCACATAACTCTACAGAAATGAGCGATAAAACCATGATTGCGACGGGGCTTGCCCTGATTGTCATCGTTGGAGGAATTTTATATGGTATTAGTGGACAGACCGCTACACCGCTTGTCACCACGCAAACAGGAGCGGTTGGGAGCGGTGAGCACCTTGCACTTGCACAGTGTCTCAAAGATAA
Source organism: bacterium (assembly GCA_043743715.1). Lineage (GTDB taxonomy): Bacteria > Patescibacteriota > Minisyncoccia > Phycocordibacterales > UBA6899 > MHLP01. The sequence goes on along the minus strand of JAYTWK010000049.1, from coordinate 17,371 downwards.
GGGCGTGGTGTTCTATGGCGCATTCTGGTGCTCGCATTGCAAAGCACAGAAAGCCGAATTCGGTGATGCGGTACCAGCGCTTCCATACGTCGAGTGCTCGACCCCTGACGGCAAGAGTCTGACCGCCATCTGTGTGCAGAAATCCATACAGAGTTATCCGACATGGATTTTCGCCGATGGATCGCGACTCACAGGCGAGCAGTCGCTCGAAGCTCTCGCCACAAAGTCGGGATGCACGGTGGGGACTTCGACTCCTATCGTTGCGAGCACAACCCCCGGCGCATAGCGCACTGCGTGGAATATCAGGATATGGATCCCGTCAGAAGTCGCGGACACGAAAATATAACATAAGTCTATGCAACAAGTTAAACAATTAGTAGCTAGTAAAGTGACAGCGCGAACAGTAGTGTTCGCGTCCTGCTTCTAACGGAATGGATGTTGATGCGTTTACAAAAATACTCTCGATACTGACACTGCTCGGCAATGTGTTTGTTGTGCTTCTCCTCATTGTGCGGGTTCTGTATGTGCCACTCTATAATCGGGTGATGACACTCCTTGGAACCCATGCGCTCCTCTTCAGTCTCATTGTCGCGCTTGGTGCTACTGTTGGCGGCTATGTGTACGCATCAGTCACTGGCTATCCCGCATGTATTTTGTGCTGGATACAGCGTATCTTCATGTACCCCTTGCCGTTCATTCTCTTTATGGCGTATGTTCGCAAAGAGAGGGTTGTTTTCCCGTACGTACTCATGCTGGCCTTGGTGGGTGGTGCTGTCTCACTCTATAACTGGGTGAAGGATATGCTCGCGCTGTATACTCATCTTTCGCTCGCGTGTCCTGTGGTTCCGGGGCTGCCGTCATGCGACCATATCTATGTGGACGAGTATGGATACATTACTATCGCCATGTTTGCCCTCAACGCTTTTCTTTTAATCGCAATCATCGTCTTTGCGGGCATGAAGCAACGTCATCACACATCATCATGAGTACACCGCACCATGTCGTCATCGTCGGCGGCGGATTCGGAGGCATTCGCACCGCACTTACGCTCGCGTACAAGCGGATTCCCAATTTGCGCATCACGCTTATTACAAATAAGCCGCACTTCGAATACAATCCCGCGCTGTACCGCTATGTCACCGGCAGCTCGGCAATCGAAGTATGTATTCCGCTTGAAGAAATCTTCTCGGGTCTCTCTGTCGAGGTGATTATCGATAATATCACCGCGGTAGAGAGGAGCGGCAAGACCGTCACGCGCGCAAGCGGAGAAAAGTATGCCTATGACACGCTTGTGCTCGGACTCGGAAGTGAAACGACCTATTTCGACATCCCCGGACTCAAGGAGAATAGCTACGGTATGAAGACCGTGAGTGAAGCTCTCAAACTGAAGAACCACATCACCGAGATGCTCCTTCTGTGCCGCGAGGATGCTTCGACCGGATCACATTTAAACCATGACGCGAGCTTCGTGATCATTGGCGCGGGTGCGACCGGAGTCGAGATGGCGGGACGCCTCATCGAGTATGCCCGCAAAGTAGCGCTTGAGGTGGGGGTCGATCCGACACTTGTCTCCGTCACCCTTATCGAAGGAGCGGACAAGATCTTGCGTACACTACCTGCAGAATTCTCGGATCCTATCGATGCACATCTCCGCAAGCTCGGTGTTGCTATTATGCTGAATACCGCAGTGATGCGTGAGGAAGTGGAAGAGATATTTCTTAAGGATGCGCAGATGATGACCGGCACGGTGATATGGACCTCGGGCGTGCGCGCGAACGCCCTATATGAAACGTCGGGACTTCAAGTGGATAAACGCGGCCGTGCGGAAGTCGACGAGCATCTGTGTGCAAAAGGAGAGAACTCTATTCATGTCATTGGCGACGGCGCAATCACCACCTACTCCGGCTGGGCACAGACCGCATTTTATGACGGACAATTCGTAGCAAATGTCATTGCGGCGAAACTAAAGGGTAAGCGTCCTCCGTTCTATAAGCCGCGCGCACCGGTCAATGCGATACCCGCAGGTGACGGTTGGGCGGGTGTACTTGTCACATTCGGAGCATGGAACTTCAAGTTCTTTGGCCCTATCGGCTGGTGGTTCAGACGCCTGGCAGACCTGCGTAGCTTTATGATCATTCTGCCTTTTCCTAAGGCGATAAAAGTGTTCCTTGGTGCGTGTATTTCTGAAAAGTGTCACATTTGCGATGACCCCACAAGTAGTGACACAAGCAGTAAAAAGGCAACCCATGACTAAGTCCGTCATCTACTCCGGACGTACACGATTCGCAGATGATATCGTCGCTGAATTCTGGATGCCGGTGAAGCCTTCGCGCAAAGCGATAATTCTTTGCGACGGATGCCCGACGGTACCGGCAAAGCGAGATGTCGGAGAATTCTTTGCCCGCAAAGGGTATTGGGTATTCCATATGCGCTATCGCGGGAGCTGGGAGTCGGACGGCATGTTCCTTGAGCATAGTCCCGAAGAAGATGTACTCTTGGTCGCAGAGGGACTCAACGCCGGATTCCTGGATATCTATGAGGGGATAGAGTACCTCCTCGATATCGACGACATCACCGTCTTAGGTGCGAGTTTTGGGGGAGCGGCGGCAATCCTCTCCTTGAAGTATCCGCTCATCTCACGCGCAGTTGCGTTCTCTCCGGTGATCGACTGGAAAGCAAAATCGCCCGATGAAACACATGAGACATTCATGTATACCATTGAAGAAGGATTCGGTGCCGCATATCGCCCGCATAAAGATGCATGGAAGCGGCTCAAGGCGGGAAATTTCTACAGCCCGAAAAAAGAAGCCGCGCTTATTGATACGAGCCGTCTGTTTGTCGTGCATGCGATAGATGATCGCATCATCCCAGTGAAGCCGCTCAGGGACTGGTCGGCAAAAAAGAAATTCAAACCGATGATTCTTAAGACTGGCGGCCATCTTTCTTCTCGTAAAGCGCTTCAACCCGATATGTGGAAAAAAATAAATGCCTTTCTGATGTCAGAATAGTATTGATAGAGTCACCAAAGTTACTCCGTAACTGGGGATACTCTAATTCTAAATAAATGATAGCCTGTGTGTTATAATATCATCCATGCCCCGTCAGCCTCGCATCGCACTCGGTGACATTGTCTATCACGTCCTCAACCGTGGTAACGGACGCCGTACGATCTTCTCCACCGAGAAGGATTATCTGCATTTTGAAGAACTCCTCACTGAAGCAAAAGAACTTATCGACATGCGCATCCTTGCATATACCCTTATGCCCAACCATTGGCATTTGGTTCTCCACCCAAGAAAAGACCGCGATTTGAGTGAATTCATGCGCTGGCTCACTACAACCCATGCACGTCATTATCGTGTAAAAACAAAGAGTATCGGTCATGGTCATCTCTATCAAGGGACGTACAAGTCTTTTCCCGTAGAGGAGGATCACCATCTCACTACCCTGATTCGCTACGTCGAACAGAATCCCTTGCGTGCCAAGCTCGTGAAACGCGCCGAAGATTGGAAGTATGGAAGTCTTTCTCGTCGCATGAAAGGAACTCCAAAGCAAAAGAAGCTTCTTGCAAAGCTCCCTACTCATCTCCCTGTGAATTATCTTAAGGCGGTGAATACGATCTATAATGACTACATACTCACAACCATACGTGAGAGTGTACAGAAGGGTGTACCGTATGGGGATGAGGAGTGGGCAAGTCAGTTTGTGAAAAAGATTAGACCATGAACATGATGAAAAATGTGGACTTATCCCCAGTCCCCAGTTCTTGGTCCAAGACTTCGCATTGCTCGTTTTTCCCTAAACGACTTTGGCGGCAGTACCAGAACGTACAGCCCCCTAAAGATCGTTTAGGTGCAAAACTTCGCACTGCATCCGAATCTGAGCGTTTGGTGGCGGGAATATGAACGGCTCAATTCGTAGGCGACCTAATTTACACGACAGAAGGGAAATTAAATTGGAAGTACTCTTGTGGTGACTGAGCCATTCAGTCTAGAAAAGTCCATAATTGAACGGCTCAAATTAGATTTAAATTGCACGGTGTAATTTGATAATTCTGAGAATACCTATAGAATATAAACCATGAAAACTTCAGATAACTCAGTTGTTATATCCAAGATTCCTGAGATTCTGGAGGTAAAGCGAGTATTGTTCACAAAAAAACATGAGGAGCTTGTTGGTCTAGAGCTGGCAAAAATCTGTAAAAGGAACTCAAAAAAAATTTTTGTATACCGAATTGTGTACCGCTCACAAGGTCACAAGGTTGTTGGATTTATTGTCGAACCACGAACAGGAGACCATCTCCCTAGTGTGATCTACAATCGCGGCGGCTCAGGTGAGTTTGGTGCACTAAAAAGCAGTATGTTTTTTCTCAGAATACCTGCTCAGCTTGCACTACATGGATATGTTGTCATTGCTTCACAATATTCTGGGAATGCGGGAGGTGAAGGAAAAGATGAAATGGGAGGCTCGGATATTGAGGACGTCCTTGTTCTTAAAAAAATTCTCACAAAATATCGTCGAGTGAATTCTGAAAAAATTGGAATGCATGGAATGAGTCGAGGGGGAATGATGACATATCTATCCTTAGCAAGAGTAAATTGGCTTAAGGCGGTTGTCACAGTTGGGGGAATCACAAATCTAATCCGCCAAGAAAAGCTTCGTCCAGAAATGAAAGAACACTTCAAAAAAATGTTTGGTGGCTCACTGAGTGAAAAGAAAAAACGATCGGCACTTTTTTGGGCAGACCAATTCTACAAAAAAACACCCCTTCTAATTATGCATGGCAGCTCAGATTGGAGAGTAAGTCCTCTCGACTCGATCGAACTTGTCCAGAAACTTCTTGCGCTCTATATTCCACACCGATTAGTGCTTTTTGAAGGTGCAGATCATACTTTGAGTGAACGCGCAGATGAGTCTTTGAAGCTGACTCTTTATTGGTTTGATCGTTTCTTGAAAAATAACGAACCCATGCCTGACATGAAGCTGCACGGTATTTAGCTATAAAAAACCGTCACTTCTTTTAAAGTGACGGACAGACCGAAGTATTAGTGCGTGAATATCGGCCTTTTGTTGAAATCCCTAGCAGTAATGTTGCCGTCGCAGTTTGTTGCCCCACACGCTGTGCCACCGCACTCGGTGCCTTCGCAATCTGCATGAGTTTGGGTATCTGCGGATGGGAAACACTTTTTAAGTTCGTCCACTGATTCGCTAAATTCGTGAAGGAAGCGATCTCTCGTACTAGTAAAAGCTATTTCGAGATTCTTTGCATCCTCATCGCCTCTCATTCCGAAATATGGGAAATGATGAAGAAAGTAGCCAAATATCGCTTGACAGTCATTACTGTATTTCTGAGTATCCAGAATGTGGTAATGCCAAAATGTGTCGATAGCCTTTGTGGGTACGTTTGATGCTGAAGGATACTTTAGGTTCAGAGCTAAAAACCGTTTGTACCATTTCTCCGCAGCGTTAACTTGTTCTACAGACCAATTTTCACCATCAGGACGCATCAGTTTTACCTTAATAGGTCCGAGATCGAGATGGTCGATCGAATGATTTCCAGTTGGCCCTACCACCCTCAATCTGTGGGCCTCAGGGGTTGAAATTGCAATTGCTTTCATTGAAGTTTCCTTACAAAGGACATCTGAGCCGTTAAGAGATTCTTAAGCAAAAAGCGCAAATATCTAACTGTAAACTAGCACAAATCACATTTTTCGCAAACGGGGTCAGCTGACACCGTTTTCCGCTTTCGTGCGGGATAAAAACTGGGAAAACTGGGGATAAGTCCAAATAAATGACCATCTGTGTGTTATAATATCATCCATGCCACGCCAGCCTCGTATCGCACTCGGTGACATTCTCTACCACGTCCTCAATCGTGGTAACGGACGCTGTACGGGGATGAGGAGTGGGGGCAAATCAGTTTGTAAAAAATATTAGACCATGAACATGATGAAAAATGTGGACTTATCCCCAGCCCCGACATGAAATATACAATAATAACGGACGCCTCCCCATTAGCGCCCCATTAGCGCACGATCGCGCCAAAGAAGAAGAAAAAGTGATCAAAAAACACCGACAGAAAAGCCGGGGTTTTGGGTATTATCTCAGAAAAGAATTGAAGAAACAAAAATAGACTTCTTCATACTTTCGGATTATTTATTTTTTTATCTCAATTTCCATTGCTTGAGCACCTGCTCTAAAACCTCTAGAGAACCCCGCTGTGTATCCCTCTTTGTATGATTTACTGAAAAGTATTTTTTCAATTCTGCTGTACCCTCCATTTTCTATTGCAAAATGCTCACCATTGAGAGATTTCTGAGCATCGTTTAAAATTATTGCTTTTCCTTCAGGTTTAAAAAGGAAATTTAAAATTTCATTATATTTTGTATAAATTTTATCCCCAACGTCCCATTTAATTTCGCTCATAATTTATTATTTATTACCTTACAAAATAGGTTGTATCCTTGGCGTATATCTTCGCAAACGTCTGTAATTCAACCACATCAACTCGTTGCTGACCTGATTCGATATTAGAAATGTAAGACTGAGGGCGTTTGAGTTTCTTTGCAACTTGTATCTGAGTAAGACCTGCGTCGAGACGAGCCCTGCGCAAGCGCAAGGCAAAATCAGCATACTCCTTAGTTTGGGCTGACTTAATCATATAGTACATGGTCTATCGGATTTATCAATATCCAAAGTTCCGATATTTAGATACACTAAGGTAAGCTTCGCTTTCTTGATTTAAAGTATGGTGGGGTGGAAAAAATCGGGGACCGGAGATGCCGTGTTGCGACAAGTCAGACTGCCGTGACTATGCGATCACAAAATTTAAAAAACATCAAATGTAGCTCTGGAATAGATTAGGATAATCGAGGCAGGCTGAGCAGCCTATATTTATATATTGAGAGACCACCGTGGTAGAATAAATTCATTAATCTTGTCTGACCCACGTCCATTTGCCCATGATTAATAAGTTTAAAATATCCAATCGCTAGAATATGGTGAATCCAGAAAAAGCAGAATTTTCGTCTGCAGAATCGAGTGATAAGGAACGCTCTCCGTTTGACGAACAATGGGATCATCCTGAAAAAATGACACTTTCTGGAGCTGAAGTGGAGTTTTATGATATATCACCGGAGTCACTCAAAACCGAAACCCCTACAGCCATGGTCGAAGGATGGGGTGGTACGCCGGAAATGTACCGAGAAAACATAAAAACGCTCGTTGACCAGGGGAGGCGAACATTGGCGGTTGATGCCCCACATGGTATTGACTACAACGAAGGAGAAATGCTATCTGAGGAAATTGATAAGATGCCCGATGCAGTATTGAGAAAGATTGCCGCACTCATCAAAAGTCTCGACGAAAAGCAAGTCGGACAGATTGATGCAGTTGCCCACTCCGAGGGATGTTTGGCTGTCATCGTTGCAGCCACGCTTTATCCTCTGCGTTTTCGTGATGTTGTACTCGTCAATCCCGCCGGAATGATTGGAAAGGATAATTTCTGGCGACTCGCGACAAGTTTTTCTGTGGATGTCATAAAAGGGTATGTCGATGAAATTCGGAAAAATGGAATATCAGAGCCAATGCTTCGCTCTATTCGTGAAGTTGGGAGTTCGGCGGTGAAAGATCCAATCAAGGCATTTCGTGAGGTACTGGCAATCTCAGATGCAGAGATACACGAATTACTCATTGGCATGAGGGCAAATGGTATCGGTATTTCTATCGTGAGCACGGTTGACGATGGCGTATTTCCTCAAGAACGACTGCAAAAAATAATTACCAAGGACATGGTGGATGGATATTTTGTTGCAAAAGGTCACCACGGAGAGTTTCAGCTTAATGCCGAGCCGTATACTAAACTTGCCGATTATGCGCTTCAGGCAATGCAAGAGAAAAGAGAAAAGAGACTCAACGTACAGGAAGTTCCCGCGTAGCGCAGAAGGGAGACTGAGGTATTCGCTTGCCTGTCTACTGCTATGGAGTAGGATGGAAATATCGTTATTTACTCATCAGTTTCCATGAACCCGTTAGAGATAGGAAGTGCTGCACTTCCGTTCGATAGCACAAGATTGGGTCTGATGAGTGATAAGAACAATGTGTGAATGCAAACAATTTTTTTTAATCACTAATCTCTAACGGGATGAAATACACCTCTTCAACCAAAGTTTCAAAGGACAAGGACATTGCGAGTATCGTACTGGTCGCCGTAGGAGATGCGCAGGTGCGTGGTGCAGACGGCCGTACGCAGCTTGAGATAGGCATCGGCAAGCGCGAGGAGATGACCCGTAGGAAGCTCATAAGCACGATTCGTAAGGCAGTCTCAAGTGCGAAAGCGGCGAAGAAGAAGCGCATTTCGCTTACACTTGCGGATTTTGAGTTCGCACTGCTGAATATTTCAGCGGCTCAACTTGCCGAGCTTATTGCGGTGAATCTCGAGATGGCGAACTTTGAGTTCAATATCTACAAGACAAAGCCGAAGGATGGATGGAATACACTCACTGAAGCGATAATTGTCGGTAAAGTTGATAAGACCATCGAGCAGGGTCTTAAGAAAGGTAAGACTATCGGTGAAGGAGTGAACCATACTCGCTCCTTGGCCAACACTCCGGGCGGTGACATGACTCCCGAGAAGCTCGGTGAAGCCGCACATGCTGCAGCCGAAGGTTTACCTATCGAGGTGAAGGTGCTCGATGAAATAGATATGGAAGAGCTCGGCATGGGAGGTATTCTCGGAGTCGGCAAGGGCTCGAACGAGAAGCCGCGGTTCATCGTTATGGAATATATGCAGGGGCAGGAGAATGAAAAGCCGCTCGTGCTTGTTGGAAAGGGTATCACTTTTGACACTGGCGGACTAAACCTCAAGCCGTCTTCGCACATCTACGAGATGCACATGGATATGTCGGGCGGTGCTGCGGTGATACATTCCATCGTGCTTGCCGCCAAGATGAAGCTCAAGAAAAATATCGTCGCATTGATTCCGGCGGCGGAGAACATGCCCTCCGGCGGAAGTTATCGTCCGGGTGATCAGCTGCGAACGATGAGCGGGAAGACCATCGAAGTCTTGAACACTGACGCGGAGGGAAGAGTAGTGCTCGCTGATGCGCTTACCTATGCCAAGAAATATAAGCCGCGACTGGTGGTAGATGTGGCAACACTCACCGGTGCGGCGATGGTCGCACTTGGACTCCATGCATCGGCTATTTTCAGTAAAGATGAACAGCTCATCGAGCGATTCCGTGCGCTTGGAGAGGAGAGCGGGGATTATGTCTGGCCGCTTCCGCTTTGGGATGAATACGAAGAGGATATTAAGGGGACATTCGGAGACTGGGCAAATGACGGCAAGAGCAAGTATGGCGGAGCAATACAAGGTGCGATATTCCTGTATCAATTCGCCAAAGAGTATCCATGGGTACATATCGATATCGCGCCGCGCATGACCGCGGTCGAAGGCGACCATCTCGCGAAGGGTGCCGCGGGAGAGCCCGTCAGGCTTTTGATGCGACTGCTTGAGACATATTAGTCTAAACAAGAGAGATATAGTTTCGATGTCTTGAAACGGTTTTTTTGAACCGTGCATACTACCCGTGGTAAAAAATAATTATCTCACTATACTATGAATCCCTTTAGAAATAAGAGGTGCTACACTTCCGAATTTTATCAGAAAGAGAGGCTGATTTGCCAGGCGGAAAAAAATCAGTAAAATGTAGTTTACTTACAAAGAATAATTTCTAACGGAATGAATCAAACAGCATGGATTGTCAGCGGAGGGGCACTCGTCGTCATTATCGCAGGAGTTCTGTACTTTATGAGCGGGGACGGACTACCGAAGACGAGTGATGCAACTCCTGTCACTCTGTCACCGGCGGTCACCATTACGACCGATGCCTCAAGTTCACCGGTGATACCGCCGGCACCGAATGCACCGAAACTTACTCCAATAAAAGACACATCAAATACACCTATGCAGCAACCCACTACTCCCAATTCGACGCCCACAGCAACAAGACCGGCACCAACCCCGACAAGTGAAGTGCTACACACGAGTATGGGCAACATCACTGTTAAACTCTATGCCGCTGATGCACCGAAGACGGTCGAGAACTTTACCAAACTCGCCGCATCGGGATTCTACGACGGCGTGAAATTTCATCGCGTGATTGAAGGTTTCATGATCCAAGCAGGAGACCCGAAGTCCAAAGACGACTCGCTTATGGCACAGTGGGGTACTGGCGGCCCGGGATACCAGTTCGCGGATGAGATCAATCCTTCAAGCGATCTCTATAAGCGCGGCTACGTGCATGGAGTAGTCGCAATGGCCAATTCAGGACCAGACACTAATGGCAGCCAATTCTTCATTATGGCAGCAAACTACAAGCTCCCTCCTCAGTACACGATATTCGGAGAGGTAACTTCGGGACTCGATGTGGTCGATGCTATTGATGCTGTTGCGACAAATAAGAGCGACAGGCCGCTTGAACCGATAGTAATCAAGACCATCAGCGCACCGTAGTTCCTCACGCTCAAAAAAACTCCCGCAAGGGAGTTTTTTTGTTTGAGGCTGCTTCGTCTTGTGAGGAAGAAGAGAGAACATGTCCGCTCATTTCTTCAGCCCTACCCCTTATTTCTGTTTTGGAATCAGGAAATGAAAAATAAGATAAACGAGGAGAGCGGGAAGGATGCCCGTAACGATGGCAAGAATGATATATCCTACGCGCAACACGCCGGGGCTCACCTCCATCCATTCTCCAAGACCACTAAAGATTCCGCTGACCACAGGGGTGCCGTGATCCTTGTGACGATAAAGCTTTTTCATCTCGTTAGCGATTAGTTTTATAAATAGTCATCATTCTACCGAAATTGAACTAAAGTACACTTTTACTGACGAACGAATCCGTGCGTCATATTTTGACAGAAGTGCTGCACTCACTGTCTCTAGCTCGATTCTTGTGCTTATTGTATGACGAGTAAAAGGGTTATGCAATCTGTTTATCTCGACTGATAATCGTTGTTTTTCTCGATAATATAAGCGGGGATAGCTTTTTTATTGTGGAACCTATCGTCAATGATTGATCGTGCTTGTTGGAGGGTTTCAGTTACTCCGCCGGTGATTTCTTGCAGATCGATTGAAAGTGCCTGAAGCTGCTGTGCTGCCGCTGCGACCTGCTGGTTGGCGGCGCTTTGTTGTTGGGTTGATGCGGAGAGTTGCTCTGCACCGACCGCGTTCTGTTCGGCGACCGAGCCAATGGAGTCCATGCTTTCGGCGACATGCTGTACTAAACTCGTCTGTTTCTCGGTGCGGAGGGTAATCTCTTTTATACGTGCCGAGAGTTGCTGGGTCGACGAGGAGATGTTTTGGAGTTCTGAGAGTGCTTCTCCAACTACCTTTGCATTTTGGTCAGCGTGTTCAAGGCCCTTTTCGGCGGCGAGCACGGTATCGTTGATTTGTATGAGCATCTTTTCCACCTGCTGCTTAATCTCGTCCGCGGAGTTCGCCGACTGCTCGGCAAGCTTGCGGATCTCGTCTGCCACCACTGAGAAGCCGCGTCCGGCATCTCCTGCCCGAGCAGCCTCAATCGCTGCATTGAGAGAAAGGAGATTGGTCTGTTCGGCAATCTTTGTGATAGTATCGACAATCGTGCGGATCTCACGCGAGCGGTTCCCCATAGTGCGTGCAATGATAGCGGTGTCGGTGGTCATTTTGCGAATCTGGTCGAGGTTTTGTTGCGATTGCTCGCCTTTTTCGCCTGCAATCTGCGTCACTTGAGAGACGTCCCGGGCGACCCGCGAGGCTTCCTCGGAGGAAGCGAGGATCTCCTGCGTTCCGATTGCGATTTCTGAAACAGATTTTGAAATACTTTCGGCCTGCGCGGACTGAGTCGCTGCGCCTTGAGCCACTTGTTCTGCGATGGCCGCGTTATTTTGCGCGCTTGCCGCGACCTGCTGACTGGTAGCAGAAAGGGAAGTGCCCGCCTGGGTAATCTGGTCGATCGCCTTACGCATCGGCTCGACGAGTGCGCGCAGATTCATGATAGAGATGAATACTGCGAACACAATGGACAACAGGAGCAAGAAGAATAGGAACGGCCAATTCACGATTCCGAGGAAATTATCATTCGCCATCTCAGAGACCAGAATCCAGTCGAATGGAAGTTTCGCGTATGCAATCATTGCCGCACCCTTCGGATTCTGTGTGGTCTCAAAGAATGCGCGGTTGGCGCTTATCTCGTGCGCAACAATCTCTTTGGTCAGACTGCTCGGAGCGTTCGTTGCTGTCACATCATGCGCGCTTCTGCCCGCGATATATGTGCCGTTCTTGTCGATGATATAGCTCACTGCTCCTGCATCGATCTGTGAATTGTTGCTCGCTACCGCAAGGTATGCGCTCGTGTCGAGTTCTGCGTAGAGTGTGGCACGTCTCCTTCCGTCCACCACGATAGGAGAGACGACACCGAGTTCACTCTCACCTCCTTCTTTTGGAGTGACACCTGACTCGACCGCGGCGCGCGGCACAGCGATTGTCCATGAGGGAATAGCCGTGGGTCGTGATCCCTCGGGAATATTTGCGATGACTGCACCGGTTTTATCATCGATGATGGTAAGACTGAGGATGCCCGGGTGTTCAAGGCGCGGAGAGTTTTTAAGGCCAGCGATGAGGTATGCCGCGCCATCTTTCCTCTCTTTCTCAGAGCCGAGCGATGCGGTATCCATATATGTAAATGAGGAAGTGATGAGCTCGCTTCCAGCGATACCTTTGACCTCGAGTTTTTTTTGCGCAAGCCAGTCGCTCATCATGCTCTCTTTGAGCGCATTGATGGAAAGCGTATTGCGCGAAGCTAGGTCATGAAGAGTACTTCGTCCGTAGTAAATGCCGAACAATCCCACTACTGCAATGGGGATCATGATGAACGCGACCAGCCGTATCATGAGGAACTGGATGGTGGCACGATTTCTTGAAGAACGAAACATTACCCTTTATCATAGCAAAGAAGTACCCTATTTGCTTATGTATTTTGACTGCTTTTGTGGACAATCAGACTACTCTTTATTTCGTCTAGCAAGGACAGAGGTAAATGTACTCATGTGTTCTTCGGGTGCGCGACGACGAAACAAGAGTTGCCGCTGCGCCACATTTAGTTATTTTGGGAAAGGTGAAAATATACATGCAGCGAAACTTTCTTGTGGTGACGCAGTTATCACTGTAAGAAGGAACCTTCACAGAAATTTCAACCTCCCTATAAGGGTGTGCAAGGAGCTGCCGTTCATGCCTTTGTAGGGAGGGTATGGATCCGATTAGTTGATCTAGGTCTTGTGTGTCGAGCAAGATACATCCTCCCAAGCCCACACGCGTATGGGAATTTCTCGAGCAGTAGGTCTTGGATTAACCATAGTGATCCTGAAGCTTCTGTTGCCGGACGTCATGAACGGCATTGAGGGAACCTTCACCGCGTTCTTTTCGGTCACGCAGACTGTGCTCGAGCGCTCGCAGCAGAGCCTCGCACAGTAAGCATCACAGCCCGCCATTTACTGGCGGGTTAGTTTTTTTGTATGGAAGTGATGGTGAACACATGTTTCGACGCCGGGACGACTTCTTCGCCGTAGACGTAGAGAGGAAAGAGATCGTACAACACGCGTATAATGCCGCGGTGTGTGATGAGAAATACTGTTTCATCAGACGCAAGCGGAAGCGTTTGGAGGAATGCAAGTACGCGCGCTTTTACATCCGCTACGGATTCGCCGCCGTACGGATGATAGTCATACATACCTTCGAGGTCGTTCTCGATTAAGGCGGGATCGATTTCACTGCGCAGCTTTCCCGAAAGTGTTCCGAAGTCACGCTCCACAAGCTCGGGTGAGAGGACAATCGGTGCATGAAAGCGCTCATTCAGTATTGCGGCAGTTTCTTGAGTACGCAAAAGTGGGGAGACATACATGGTACGAGGCGTGACTATCAGCACGTCGCGGAGCCGCTCGACCATCTTTTTTCCTGCAGGCGTGAGTCCTTCGTTCGGGCCTTTTGAACCTTGCAGCCGGTTCTCGACATTCATTTGGGTTTCGCCGTGACGTATGACTATCAGTTGCATCAAAACAGTATAATCGAAAGCCGCAAGAGCAACTAGAGGATAAACTAGTATTTGGAGCCACCATACCGTATACTCACACCCATGAATCCCGTTAGAAACCGCGGTCACGATTAAAGTAAAAATCCATATGCGAAAAAACAGAGAAAATATTAAGAGTATAAAGGTGCAGGAAACGCGAGTGATCGCGACCTGTTTCGAAGGGCATGAATAAGACATTCACTGCTAAAATAGAGCGCATGGGACACGACGGATCAGCACTTGCCGAGCTCGATGGAAACCGGGTGCACATTCACGGCATGCTTCCCGGCGAGGAGGGTGTGGTGGATGCGTCGCGCAGGAATAAGGTATATCAGGGTGTCTTGAAGGAGCTGATCAAAGCGTCGCCGTCGAGGAAGACCCCAGAGGAACTACACTATCTTTCCTGCAGCCCGTGGCAAGTGATGGAATATCCGCTGCAGGCACAGCTCAAGTACAATGTGATATCTGAACTGTTTGGCTATTACGCTGATACCCCCCCGCCGGGGTTCACTCCGGCAGTGCAATTCTATGGCTATCGCACTAAAGTCGAATTCAGTTTCTGCGATCGCGACGGCGATGTTGAGATTCCGCTCTCTCTGGCATTTCATGAGCGCGGAGGGGGAGTGCGGCGTCTCCCGCTTCCGAAAGGATGCGCGCTCGTCTCTGATGCGATGAACCATGCGGCACTTCTTATAGTTGAGAAGCTAAGGGCCAAAGGATATGTCGCGCGTGATTTGAAGACGTTGGTGATTCGCGAAAGTAAATCTGAAGGTCAGCTACTTGCGATACTGTATGCAAAACGAGAAGAGATAAAAGAGTTTGCGGTCGATGATATCCCTGGTCTTGTCGGCTTTTTGGTATTTCATTCGACCGAGAAATCTCCCGCATCGGTTGCTACCCGCTGCCTCTGGGTATGGGGAGAGGAGTATCTCACCGAAGTGATGGACGGCGTTTCTATACGATATTCGTGGGACTCATTCTTTCAAAATAACATCCCGGTTTTCCTAGAAGCGGTGAAAATGATGAAGCAGTATCTTCCGAAGGATGCGCATATCCTCGAGTTGTATTCCGGTGCGGGTACACTCGGACTTCTTCTTTCAGGTTCTGCAGCGAAGATCCATGCGGTAGAAATAGTCGAGCAGGCTGTGGAGGCGGCACACATGAATGCGAAGGTGAACGGAGTTGAAAATTATACCGCCGAGTGTCTTCCTGCCGAAAAGATAGACGCGGACTTACTTGCGCAGTATGACACTCTTGTACTCGACCCTCCGCGTGCGGGACTGCATCCGAAACTTTTGAAAGATATCGCCGCCCAGAAGCCAAAGCGTATTATCTACCTTTCCTGCAACCCAGAGACAGAGGCACGCGACTACTCGGAACTCAAAGATATTTATAACATCGACGCGATACAGGGCTTCGACTTTTACCCTCAGACCCCTCACAGTGAATCCTTACTTATCTTGAGTTTGCGCGGAGAATAGTGTAGTCTTCTTTGCATGTCTAACAAGAAAGAAAAAGCCGCAAACCGCCAGAAAGCAAAGCGCGCAGGGAAGAATATTCCTGTCCGCACTCGCTAAAATCTCCCAAGATTTTTTTAAATTTCTTGTGGTTTTCTTGGGCTATACAAGCCATAATGGAAAGTTTGACTTAACTTTTTTATGATGTTCATCCTCAGTGCAGATGCTTTTCTGACTATGGTGATAAAAATAGAGTTTAGTTTGTGATATATATTGATGTTATCTAAAAATGGAGATTAAACATGTCAAAAATGCAACGAGTAGAAGCACGTCGTCCTAGTGGATTTGGCGAATTACTGCCCGAAGAACAACTTCTTTTCAATGGAATGATTGAAGTTATTCGAAAAACCTATGAATCTTTTGGTTTTACACCAATTGAAACACCTGCGATCGAGCTAGCTGAGGTTTTACTAGCGAAGGGTGGTGGAGAAACAGATAAGCAAGTATATGTATTTGAGCATGGTAAAAACAAGCTTGCATTACATTTTGATTTAACCGTTCCACTTGCGCGCTATGTTGCCGAGCATCAATCGGAATTAGTGTTTCCATTTCGGCGTTATCAAATTCAAAAAGTTTGGCGGGCAGAACGCGCGCAAAAGGGTCGCTATCGTGAGTTTACGCAATGCGATATTGATATCATCGGGAATACTAATTTCACTGCCGATGCAGAGATAGTTGCAGTTGCAGTTCAAACGTTTCGAAATCTTCATATCGGAGATTTTTTGGTGCGCATCAATAATCGCAAGATTCTTGACGGTTTTTTTTCTGAGTACGATTTACAAAACGCCGCGACTGAAATTTTACGTGTCATTGATAGCTTGGATAAAGTAGGAGAGGCCGTCGTGCGCGGAGAATTATTGGCAAGGAATTTGATTAGCAAAGAAAACATAGAGCTTCTTTTTGGGCTCATCACCATAAAGGGGGATCCTTCAAGTGTACTTTCTCAATTGCGTTCTTTGAAAATAGCCCACCCGTTGTTTGCTGAAGGTGTTATCGAGCTTGAGGCGGTATGTCTTGCGATCAAGGAATATAAGGTTGGCAATCAATATTATACTATCGATTGCTCGATTGCTCGCGGGCTTGATTATTACACTGGAACGATTTACGAAACAACATTATCTGCACACCCTCAAGCGGGAAGTATCTGTTCTGGTGGGCGTTATGATAATTTGACTCAAAATTATTCCCAGCAGCCATTGAGTGGAATCGGCACATCCATCGGAATAACACGATTATTTGCGGTACTTACAGCACATGGCTCGATCGTCCCTCATAAGTCTGTACCAACGGTCGCACTCGTTGTCTGTCTCGAAGATCAATACAGAGCAGAATCTCTTTCTATCGCTGGTATTGTTCGCAGTAGGGGTATTTCTGTTGCGACATATCCTTCATCAGCAAAATTAGCCAAGCAATTTTCCTATGCGGATAAAAATGGAATCCCCTTCGTACTCATTTTAGGCGAAGAGGAGATGTTATCTCATAAGATAACAGTCAGGAAGATGAGTAGTGGAACACAGGTTATGCTATCGCTCGATGAAGTGATTGCATTGATTAATTCAAAGCAATAAACACCAAAGAAAGGAATCGTTAAATGGACTCAACCCTCAAGAAGCAGCTTAAGGTTCAATACCCCGTCAGCTTGCTGCGGGGTGCTTCATTGTCCCCGCCGTTAGTCCTAAACTACGCACTTCAGTGCGAGCCTTTCAGGTGTGGCGGCGGTATTTGCATAATAGTGATCGGGTACAGTGCCGG
>JAYTWK010000048.1:0-18697 GCA_043743715.1 bacterium | reverse complement strand
CCCAGGAAGATCCTCGGGTTTCGGAGTGCACTTGAGGTTGCACTCGAAGCGGGTATTATTACTAATACGAGTATCCTAATAGGTGGGTGAATTTAGGCAAAGAGCAAGACTATATTCTACACGCTAAATTCATATATGTCAAGTATTGTGGCTAATGGTTCAATACAATCTTTTTGACTGATTCAAATTTCATGCTACTATGAACATATTATGAATATGAAATACATGCTGTTTTCAGTGGCAACGCCCATTGCTCGTACAAACGAGGCATATTCGCATACTCTGGAATACAACTCCCAGACAGCCGGAACAGAGACAATTAGCGCGTAACAGACGACTAATAAAGAGGACTCCGGCTCACTCCCCGGATGTTTTATTGTTTGCGCGCTTACCTCGAAAGTACATACTCATGACCAAACACACAGACAAATCAAACCCACAGACATCGACGGCATTCGACGTAATGAAGCTCTACGCCTCGCAACTCGCACGCTATAAGGGACTCATCAGCGTCATGCTGGTGGCTATCGTCGTCGGCAACATCATTCAGATTATTGTACCTTTGTATTACAAGCAGTTCTTCGACATCCTTGCAAAAACTGCGGACATCACTATGCGTGCCGGAGCCATCACACAGCTCGAACATCTCATTGTACTTATTCTCGTACTGCATTTGGTCAATTGGGTCGCATATCGGTTCATGTCATTCTGTAACACGTACTTGCAGGCATGGATTATGGCGGCCCTAAAGCAGCACGCATTCGATTATCTACTCAGACACTCGTATAGCTTCTTCACTGATAACTTCACTGGATCCTTGGTGCAGCGTGTCTCTCGACTCTCGCGCGGCTTCGAGCGTCTCGTCGACCGTATGATATTCGACGTCATTCCGCTCCTCATACAGATCACTGGTATTACCATAGTACTGTCGATGACGCACCGCCCGATCGCACTACTTATCTTGGTATGGACGGTGATCTTCCTTCTCTGCAACTATCTGTTCGCACGCTGGAAACTCAAGTACGATATTGCAAAGGCAGAGAGCGACTCGCGCACCACCGGAGTCCTTGCAGACACGCTCACCAATCAGTCGACCGTCCAGCAATTCTATGAGTACCAGTCCGAGTCGAAGCGGTTCGTCCACGTCAGTGACGCGCAGGCAAAGATCACTCTGTTCACATGGAATTTATCCACCGCATTCGACGGAGTACAGAGTGTATTCATCGTCGCAGTTGAATTTCTGGTATTCTACATCGGCATCAAGTACTGGCAAGTGGGAATATTCACCATTGGTACCTTCGCACTGCTGCAGGCATACATCATTAATCTCGGAGAGCGGCTGTGGTCATTCTCGCGAGTGGTGCGTGACATATACGAGAGTTTCGCGGATGCAAAAGAGATGGTCGACATCTTGAAGCTCCCGTACGAAGTGAAAGACATACCAAGTGCAAAGGATCTCGTTGTCAGAAATGGAGAGATCGTATTCAAACGTGTACTTTTCTTCTTTCAACCGACTCAGCGGATTATTGACGACATGGATCTTACTATTAAAGGAGGCGAGAAAGTCGCACTGGTCGGGCCATCGGGTGCAGGCAAATCGACTTTCGTGAAAGTGCTTTTGCGCCTGTTCGACGTGAAGGATGGTGCTATCGAGATAGACGGGCAGAACATTGCGGATGTCACACAGGAAAGCTTGCGCAAGCAGATTAGCTTTGTTCCGCAAGACCCGGTCTTGTTCCATCGCTCTCTCAAGGAAAACATCCGCTACGGCCGGCCTGGTGCTACGGATGAAGAAGTACTCGAGGCGGCAAGACTCGCACACTGCAAGGAGTTCATCGATGCGCTTCCGGAGAAGTATGAGACTTATGTCGGTGAACGCGGAGTGAAACTCTCCGGTGGCGAGCGTCAGCGTGTGGCTATTGCACGTGCGATACTCAAGAATGCGCCTATTATCATCCTCGACGAAGCGACGTCAAGTCTCGATTCAGAATCCGAAGCGCTCATCCAGGACGCACTCATGAAACTGATGACCGGCAAGACCACGCTCGTGATAGCGCACCGCCTTTCGACGATCAAGAATCTTGACCGCGTCCTCGTACTCGACGGAGGAAAGGTGATAGAGGAGGGTACACATGATGAACTCACTTCGCAAGAGGGAAGTCTATATCGCAAGCTCTGGGAGCTACAGTCTGGTGGGTATATCAAAGACGAAGAATCTGCCGAGTAAATCCAAACGGCCACATACCACAAGGCATGGGCTTTGTTTTGGGCGGTAAGTCTGTATAATAGCGAAACACAAAAGGGCCTATAGTAAAATGGTATTACGTATCCATGGCATGGATAAAGTTGGAGTTCGATTCTCCATAGGTCCACAAAAAGTCTTCTTATTGAGGACCTAAGTAAGCAAACTGCTTTGCTTACGCTGGAGAATCGAAAGACTTTTCTATGAGGAGTCCACGAGTCAGAAAAGTACCTGCCGAAGTAATCGGCGATTCTCCATAGGTCCACAACCGTCAAGAAAACCTGAACTGCTTCAGGTTTTTAGGTTGTGGAGGGCACAGCGATGTTTCGTCACCAGACGAAACCGCGAGCCGGGGTCGCAAGCACTTACATTTTGTGGCTTGCAAGAAAAGCAAGAAAATTTAGTGACTTGTGATACACCGTAATGCCTCTACTGCTATTATATTATACTATAATATTAGTGTACAATGTAATTGCCGAGGTATAATCATGTGTACATGAAAAGTGAATCGGTAAAGTTAGGCAAAAACCTCAAACGCATCAGGGTGGGGAAAGGGATAACGCAAGGCGATATTGTGCGAGCGCTCGGCATTAGTCGTAGCTTTGTCAGTAATATCGAAAATGGCAAAACCAACCCAACACTTTCGACTATTTCAAAACTTGCAAAAGCATTAGGTGTAACCACCGACGAACTTCTCAAATAAGTATGAAACTGAGTGATAACGAAAAAAGAGACATCGTTAAGTATTTAGAATCAGGCAAGCCTTTGCCTGATAAATACCGCTTTTTGCTTTTTAGTGACGAGCGCGAGGTGGAGCTGGTATGGAACGGCAAGTCGAGCGAGGTGACCAATGTCGTTTTGCCGTTTCAGTCCATAGAGCAAATAGACGAGCCACGCAGCGATGAGAAATTTGGCAATCAAGACACGCTGTTTGATACTTCGGGCAGACAGATTTCCGGCTGGACCAACAAACTTATTTGGGGAGATAACAAACTTATTCTTTCATCTCTCAAAAATGGTCCAATGAGAAAGGAAATAGAAGCCCAAGGTGGTCTCAAACTTATTTATATTGACCCACCTTTTGATGTTGGTGCGGACTTCTCGATGGATATTGAAATAGGTGAAGGTGATGCGTCGGAGAGTTTTACCAAGAAACCCTCAGTGATAGAGGAAATCGCATACCGCGATACGTGGGGCAAGGGTGCTGACAGTTTCATCGCGATGATCTACGAGCGATTGAAACTAATGCATGATTTATTGGCGGAAGATGGGAGTATTTATGTGCATTGTGATTGGAGAGTAAGTGCATATTTAAAACTTGCAATGGATGAGATTTTTGGGAAAGATGCTTACCGAAATGAAATATCTTGGGTACGGACATCTTCACACAACGATACTACGGGGAGATACGGGAGAGTGAAAGATACAATTCTTTTTTACTCAAAAAATCCTATATTCAACATTGTTAGAATACCTTATACGGATAAATATATTGATGCTGAATGGAATAAACTTCTTTCAGGAAGGTATTATAAAGCAGAAAATATGCTCGACCCACAGGGAAAAATGAAAGAACACGATTTCCATGGAACAACAGCTCGTTGGCGAACAAGTTCAGAAAAGATGGAAGAACTCTGGAATGCACCTCAAACCGAAGTTCCAAATAGCCATGGAAGAATTAAGCTCGGGAAAGATGGCAGGCCTATAAAACGATGCAAGATTATTTTCTTAGATGAGAGAGAAGGGGTTCTCCTTGGTGATGTTTGGGATGACATTTCGTATATCGGAGGTGGTTCGTCGCAATCTCATAATTACCCAACGCAAAAACCTGAAAAGCTCATCGAAAGAATAATCAAAGTTTCTTCTAACGAAGGCGACCTTGTTGCTGACTTTTTCTGTGGCTCAGGTACCACGCTCGCTGTTGCTGAAAAGCTTGGGCGCAAATGGATTGGCTCGGACATTGGTAAGTTTGGCGTTCACACCTCTCGCAAGCGTATGATTGGCGTACAACGTGAACTCAAAAAAGCAGGAAAAGACTTTCGTGCATTTGAGATACTCAATGTCGGAAAATATGAGCGTGCGAATTTTGTTGCAACAAATGACGACCTGCGTGCAGAAGAAAAAGCCAAGCAGGCAGAAAAGAAAGAAAGGCAATTTGTCGCGCTCATCCTCTCGGCATACAAAGCCGAGCCGCTCGAGTCGTTCGTCAGCATGCTCGGCAAGAAGCGCGATAGGCTGGTCGCGGTTGGGCCTATTAGTACTCCGGTGTCGTCAGCGATGGTCAAAGAGATATTCGAAGAGTGCAAGTCTAAGGGCATCACCAAGGTGGATATTCTCGGCTTTGATTTTGAGATGGGGATGGATTTTGAAGCGTATAAGGGCGAGGGGGTAGACTTCGCATTTAAAATAATCCCGCGCGAAGTGTTCGACAAAAAGGCGGTGGAGAAAGGGCAGGTCAAATTCTACGACGTGGCGTTCATTGAAGCGAAGCCGATAGTGGGCGGCAAAGGCGGGAATAAGGAGCTTTCTATTGAGCTGACGGATTTCTCGGTGTTCTACAATCAGGACAATAGCGGCGAGGTAGAGGAGGCGCTCAAGCCTGGCTCATCAAAGGTAGTCATTCAGGAGGGTCAAGTGATCAAGCTCACCAAAGACAAGGTGACTGAAGTTGTGAGTCATGAAGTGCTGACCAAGAAGTGGAGCGACTGGATAGACTATTGGGCGGTAGATTATGACTTCACAGACAGGAAGGAGATCATCCGCGTGATAGACGGCGAGAGCGAGAAGGAAGTCTGGACGGGAAGCTATATTTTCGACAACGAGTGGCAGAGTTTCCGCACCAAGAAAAATCGCACGCTTGAGCTTATTTCCGCTCCCAAAGAAATGCCAAAGGGCACGTACAAGGTTGCCGTCAAGGTAGTCGACATCTTCGGTAATGATACGACGAAGGTAATTGAGGTTAAGGTGTAATTTTATGAAAAAAGAAAGCTTTTTAATGTACATATGCCTTACGTGCAAAACCGCTGAGGATGTTTGGTATGATACAAAGGGTGACAATCTGGATGAAGAGATTTATCACTGCTTCAAATGCGGGTACTATTTTTCTGTTTCAGAGAGCTACCCTCGTCACGGTGAGGCGCTAATTGAAAGAACAAACACATGACAACTACAATTGAACAATTAAATAGCTGGCTAAAGCGCCGCGAGAATCTCAATCTTGAGTTTAAGAAAGCTGAAAATAATTTTAGTAAAACGGAACTTTTTAATTACTCCTGCGCACTGGCAAATGAGGGTGGCGGAAAGCTCATTTTTGGCATTGTGCCACTTGTTCATACGGTATCAGGCACCAAATTATATGAAGGTACTTACAACACGCTTTCAAATGAGATTCTGCAAAAACTCGGCATCCGTGTCGATGTTGAAGAAATAATTCACCCCGATGGAAGAGTTTTGGTTTTTCATATTCCTGCTCATTATGTTGGGAAGCCGATTAAATCGGATGGGGTATATTATATGCGGGCCGGAGAGTCACTTGTGCCAATGGATGAACAGACGCTTAAACAGAAACTCACTCAACATGAGCAAGATTTCTCTGCTCATGTTGCAAAAGGTATCACTCTTGAAGACTTGGACGGTGAAGCAATGGTTTCTCTTCGCAATATACTCGCTAAAAAAGGAAAACTGCAATTATCTCAAATGAATGACAGTACTCTTTTGGATGCATTAGAGTTGACCGTTAACAACGAGATTACTTTTGCTGGACTGATACTTCTTGGCAAAAGCAGGAGAATCAATGAACATCTTCCCTCCGCGGAAATAATTTTTGAATGGAGGCAAGACCAAAAAATTACTCATGATTTTCGCAAAGAATGGAGAGAGCCATTTTTGAAGATATACGACGAAATATGGGAAACTATTGGAAATAGAAATACCCGTATACCAATTCAAGAGGGACTATTTCAGGGCGAAGTATTGGCATTCAACGAAAATGCGATACGAGAAGCAGTACTTAACGCTGTCACTCACCGAGATTACTCTATTTCATCACAATCCGTATTTATCAAAGCCGACCCCGAGAGACTGACAGTAATTAGCCCCGGGGGATTTCTTCCTGGAATAACCCCGGAAAACATAGTTGATAAACAGGGGTCAAGGAATCGTAGAGTTGCTGAAGTGTTTCAAAAACTAGGACTAGTTGAAAGATCGGGTCAGGGAATTGATCAAATATATGAATCAACGATACGAGAAGGAAAAGGATTGCCAGATTTTTCCGAGTCAGATGATTTTCAGGTTGTTCTGAAGATCCCTGCACAAGTAAAGGATAAAAATTTTATTTTATTTATTGAAAAAATTTCGAGCGAAAAACAGACCATTTTTTCTTTTGAAGAAATATACGAACTTGAGCTCTTGAGAGAAAGTAATATGGTCTCCGATTTAAAAAATAAAAATAAATTCCTAGACTTAGGTATTATTGAAAAAATTGGAAACACAAGCGGCTCGAGATACATTTTGTCGCACAAGTACTACAAGTATGAAAACAGGCCCGGTATTTATACTCGCATAAAAGGACTAGCGAGAGAACACAAAAAAGAAATAATATTGAAACATATTGAAAGAGAAGGAAGCGCTTCTCGAAGAGACTTTATCGATGCTTTCCCAGAATTAAAATCAAGAGATATATCTAACATACTTCAAGAACTAAAGAGTGAGGATAAAATTGTAAGGGAGGGCCCTGATAGGTCGGGAATATGGAAAATAAATATATCCCTGTGAATAAGTTGCAAAACATCAATTTTAGTTCTAAAACATAAGAAATATGCATAAAAATATAGGTGTGAATAAGTTCAAAAAATGATCCTTGGCGATAAGATGTAAATTTATGGCACTACACAAAGATTTTCCTAAAGACCCGTACACGATTCTCGACCCTGAGATCAGGTGGTTTCCTGCGGATGAGGACTTGCGCGAGAAAGGCTTTGATAAGCTCATACCACCCCTTGTGGCTGATCTTCGCAAGAAGGTCAAAGTATGGCGGGATGTCAATTATCATGGAGCCAGTGAGACCTCAAAAGCACTGCTCGGCTGGTGGTTCAAGGAAGAACATATTTTGTATGACAAAGACGGAGCGACTTCAAAATTTCGCTATTACTTCGCACAGCGAGAAGCAGTAGAGACCGTGATCTGGCTATACGATGTTGCAAAAGTGAAGGACAAGCACGATCTCATCCGTTGCAACTCCACGGGGGTGCTTTCTGCGAATATGTTTACCGAAGACTGGCTCCGCTTTGTGGTAAAGATGGCAACCGGCGCAGGGAAGACCAAGGTGATGAGCCTCATCGTCGCATGGGCGTATTTTCACAAGCGGTATGAAAAAGATTCTGAGCTCGCAAAGAACTTTCTCCTCATCACTCCGAATGTGATTGTATTTGAACGCATTAAGAATGATTTCGAGAGTCTAAAGATATTCTTTCAAGACCCTATCTTGCCGGACAATGGATATCGTGGACAAAATTGGGTCGATGATTTTCAGGTAACACTCCACTTGCAGGACGATATAAAAAATATTTCAGATACGGGCAATATCTTCTTAACGAATATTCACCGTGTGTTTGAGGGTGATGTATCTCCGGCGAGCGTTGATGACGAAGACACGAGCGAGTATTTCCTTGGGGATAAGCCCGTGACTAGAACTAATGATTCGAAGGTAGACTTGGGTGCGATTGTGCGTGATATTGATGAGCTGATTATTATCAATGACGAGGCGCACCACATTTGGGATGAGAAATTGGCGTGGTTCAAATCAATTCAAGATATTCACAATCGTCTCAAAAATAAGGGGATAAAATTGTCGCTTCAAATTGATGTGACGGCCACCCCCAAGAGAAACGACGGATCGATTTTTGTGCAGACAGTCTCTGACTATCCTCTGGTGGAGGCAATACACCAACACATTGTTAAGACTCCGGTTGTTCCCGATGAGGCAAGTTGTGGGAAGCTGAAAGAGAATCAGAGCTCGCTGTTTAGTGAGAAATATCGTGATTATATCAACCTCGGAATTGAAGAATGGAGGAAAACATATACGACACTCTTGCCGACAGGAAAGAAGTCGATTCTCTTTATTATGACCGATGACACGAAGAACTGCGACGAAGTTGCAGAGTATATCGAAACGAGTTTTGCTGACCTTAGGGGTGCGGTGCTCACTATTCATACCAATAAAAGTGGCGAGATCTCAGAAACAATTTCAGGAAAGAATAAGGAAGAACTCGACCTGCTTCGCAAGCAAGCGAATGACATTGATAGCTGGGAGAGTCCGTACAAAGTCATCATTTCAGTCCTCATGCTCAAAGAGGGTTGGGATGTAAAGAATGTAACGACAATCGTTGGGTTGCGGCCTTTTGCGGCAGACTCAAAAATTCTCCCTGAGCAGACGCTGGGACGAGGGTTGCGCAGGATGTATTTTGGCAGAGATGATATTGAGGAGTATGTCAGTGTTATTGGTACACCCACATTCATGGATTTTGTTACATCAATCAAGGGTGAGGGTGTATTACTTGAAAAACGACTCATGGGGGCAGGTTCGAAGCCCATAACCCCTATGGTTATTGAGGTTGATAAGGATAATCCCAAAAAAGATATCGCGAAGCTTGATATTGAGATTCCTTCTCTGTCACCGCGTATTCAACGAGAATATAAAAATCTCGGTGATTTGGATGTTTCAAAATTTGGTAATAAAAAAATCGTCGTAAGGATATTCAGCGAACAGGAAAAACGGCAGATTGTATTTAAGGATGTTGTTGGAGAAGTGACGCACCATGTCACTGAACTTACGGGAGATATTACTCCAAATTACCAAGCGGTGATGGGATTCTTTGCTCAAGGGATCATGCGAGAGCTTCGACTGTTTGGTTGCTATGATGTGCTGTATGAAAAAGTGAAGCAATTTGTAGGAGGGCAGTTATTTGATGATGTGGTTGATCTGAATGATCTCAATACACTTCGTAATCTGTCAGAGATTGAGACGATTAAAGCAATACGGGAGTCATTCAAGAGAGCAATCAACGATCTGACGATTCAGGATAAGGGCGACACGGAAATAAAGAATTATATTAAGATCAGTGAGGCGCGACCATTCGTCGTAAACGACAAGTCATTTCTCATCCCTAAAAAATCAGTATTTAATCGTATTGTTGGCGATAGTGATTTTGAGCTCGTATTCTCGGAATTTTTAGAGAATTGTGATGATGTAATTTCATTTGCGAAGAACTTCCAAAACAAGGAAGCAAATGCGCTCCGTATTGAGTATAAAAACTCCGAGGGTTTCATTGCGACCTACTACCCTGACTTCTTCGTTAAGCTTGGTGACAAAACGACATATATAGTGGAAACAAAAGGAAGAGAAGAAGGGGATGATAAACTCAAATACGAGCGACTACAAAAGTGGTGCGAGGACGTGAATGCAAGACAAGATCGTGCTACATACAAAGCACTCTATGTGAAGCAAGAGGTTTGGGAGAAATACAAAGTGAAAGATTTTCAAGAGTTGATAAGAGTCTTTCAATAAACACCTCACAATGCCCTTGTAGGCACACCCAAGCCCCAAGGTCGACCTCAGAGAGAAGTTCGCAAAATCGATAGGAAAAGAAATAGTACATGAAAGATATCAACCAAACGGACAGAGTTACATTTCTCACATCAGCAATGAAGAGCTACGCAAGCGTGGGAGCAGTAACCGTTTCTTCTCATTATGTCGTGAAGAAGGTGTTAACGAAAATTCCAATGCATGCTCGTACTGTGCTCGAGTACGGTTCTGGTGATGGTGTACTCACTCGTCCTCTGCTCAAACACCTCGCTCTGGAATCAAAACTTTATGCGTTTGAGATTAATAAAGGATTCGTAAAGTTTCTGCAAAAAATCGAAGATTCCCGACTTCATATTATAAGTGGGGACGTGCGTGAAGTGACCGAAGTTGTTCATCGTAAACAGATAAAAAATGTGGACTATATTGTGATCAATGTTCCTCTCACTTTCTTCTCTAAAACTGATCGCGTAAAAATACTTACCGATGCTTTTTCCTTGCTCGCGAAAGGGGGATCGATTGTTGTGTATCAATATTCCCCACTTATTCTCCCTTTACTTAAAAAACTGCCCAACGCTGAAATCAAGATTGGTCTAGAGATGCGCAATTTTCCTCCCTATTTTATCTTTACCGCCACGAAGCCCGCATAGTAATAGCAATAAGAGCTACTACTGTCGCTACTTTCATTGAATTTCCTTGACTTTAAGGGATAATGAAGAATATGGCAGTCATTGAACTCAAAACATTCAGCCAACATCTCTCATCAAAGGATCTCGCGCGTGCACTACGCAGCAAGGTGGGCAAAGAGAAGACCACCTTTGATTTCAGCGGGGTAGAGAGTGTGAGTGCGGTGTTTATGGAAGAATTATTTGGACGACTGATGGAGACTCTGGGACACAAGATGTTCACTGAGCATGTTGACTGGAGCGGACTTGACGCGGGCCAGATGCAGCTTCTCGGTGAAATTATTGCGAAGCACGACCATAAGCGGTAGTCTTTTACATTTTTGCTTCGTGGTATACTTTATGTATGTCCACTTTCTACAAACCTCGCCGCGACCCGCGCTGGAATTATGGAGGCCCCAATTGGCGTCTCTCGCGCTCAAAGATTGACCTCTTCATGCAGTGTCCGCGCTGTTTCTATATCGATAATAAGCTTGGCACTGCGCGTCCGCCGGGATTTCCATTCAACCTCAACTCCGCGGTCGACCATCTCTTGAAGAAGGAGTTCGACATTCACCGTGCTGGCAAGACTCCGCACCCTTTGATGGAAACGTATAGGATTGATGCCGTACCGTTCGCGCATCCCAAGATGGACGAGTGGCGTGAGAATTTCAAAGGCATTGATACGAAACACAAAGACACTGGCTTCACCGTCTCAGGTGCAATAGACGACGTGTGGGTAGACGCGAAACAAGAATTACATATTGTCGACTACAAATCGACCTCCAAAGACGAGGAGATTGACGCACTCGAAGAAGACTGGCACGACGGATATAAGCGGCAGATGGAAATCTATCAGTGGCTGTTCCGCCAGAACGGCTTCACGGTCTCGAACACCGGCTACTTCGTGTATGCGAACGGCAGAAAAGACAAAAAAGCGTTCGACGGAAGACTCGAGTTTGATCTTACCATCATTCCATATGTGGGTAATGATTTATGGATAGAGCCGACACTGCATCAAATCAAAAAAACTTTGGGAGCATCGCTCCCGCTTCAGAGTGAAGACTGCGATTATTGCGTGTATCGCGGCGTCGTGCGCGAGCTCGGCATTGAGAACGAACTTGGTGCATAGCATATGGATCTCCTCCGTAAGATATTATCAAATTCCAGCGTAAGACTCATACTCATTAGCCTTGCACTGATGCTGATTCCACTCGGCGTACTCAAAGCGCTCGCCACGGCGACGGTCGCGGACGGAGGTATCATGGGCTTCTTGGTATATGTTTTCAATTGGGCTGACGTCGTGCTGCAGCCGATAGGAGCAATGATGTTTCTCTTTGCGGTATATAGAGTACGTACACCCAAAAAATCAGACGCGGAGGCGGGAAATTAGTCGTGATATAATAGTCACATGGAAGGCCTATTACGAGCAAAAAGCAGGAACTTGAACGAAGAGAGGTTCAAGAAGCAGTACAACACGCTCAACGCTGCTCAGAAGGAGGCAGTCGATACAATAGAGGGGCCGGTGCTTGTGGTCGCGGGCCCTGGTACCGGCAAGACCGAGCTCTTGTCGCTGCGGGTGGCGAATATTTTGCGCCAAGGCGAAGTCTCGCCGCACAACATTCTCTGCCTCACCTTCACAGAGAATGGCGCACTCAATATGCGAGAACGCTTGGCCAAGATATTGCGCCAGGACGCCTATCGTGTCGGCATCTACACCTTTCACGCTTTTTGCAATTCTATCATCGCGCGCTATCCGGAATATTTTTATAACGCAGCGACCTACACACAAGCCAGCGACCTCGAGCGTGCATCCATCATCGAGACCATCTTCGCTGAGCTTCCTCATAAACATCCGCTCGCGAGTTATCATCCCGAAGAAGGCTTTGTGTACATGCGTGATACCCTCGCTCGCATCAAGCATGTAAAGAGTGGTGGATACACCGCAAAAGAATACAAGAAACTCGTCGAAACTTTCTTGTCGGAATTCGCCGCAGTTGATCGCATCTTGCAAAAGTGGCCCGATGGTCGTGTGACTATCAAGCGCTTACCTCTCGTCGTGAAAGTGCTCGAGGAACTTTCTACGCTGACGTCGACTACCGCTATCTATCTATCAAAGACGCTCTCCATCGCCGTCTCTCTAGCCGAAACTCTGGGTAAGATGGAGCCGGTCGG
This sequence comes from bacterium, assembly GCA_043743715.1. Lineage (GTDB taxonomy): Bacteria > Patescibacteriota > Minisyncoccia > Phycocordibacterales > UBA6899 > MHLP01. The sequence goes on along the minus strand of JAYTWK010000048.1, from coordinate 6,039 downwards.
TGACTGGAAGAAGAAATTTACCGTGACAGATACTGATGACAGTAAGAATATGGAAAATAGCAAAGTCATTTCCAAAGATACCTACAACAGCGACAAGATGGTAGCGGTTGCCGAAGTGTATGAGAAATATTCAGAAGCGCTACAGAAGCGCGGTCTCTACGACTACGACGACATGATCATCGATGTCGCGCATGCGCTCGCGGACAATTCCGTCCTCCGGAATGAACTTGAAGAGCAGTACCAGTACATTTTGATTGACGAATTTCAGGACACCAACGAAGCGCAGATGAATCTGGTGCGCGCCATCTCGAGTAGTTACGTGCACGAAGGCAGGCCAAACGTCATGGTGGTCGGTGACGACGATCAGGCTATCTACAAGTTCCAAGGGGCGGAAATTTCCAACATTGTCCATTTCCGCGACAGGACGTATAAGGATGTCAAAACGATAGTCTTGGATACTAACTACCGTTCACACCAGTCTGTGCTCGATTTTGCGCGAAATGTGGTCGTACAGGGAGATAATAGACTTGAAACTCGCTTTGATGATATCAAAAAGCTGCTGGCGCAAGGTAATGTCGAAGTGAAAGAAGGGAACGTCGGCATCAAGAAATACCGTTCCGATATCGAAGAATATGCAACGGTCGCAAGTAAGGTGAAGGCCTCGATAGAGAGCGGGGTGAATCCCGAAGAGATAGCTATCCTTGCGCGCAATCATCGCGAGCTGCGCGCGCTCTTGCCGTACCTCGACCAAGAAGCTATTCCGTATGAGTACATCAAGAAAGCCAATGTGTTTGATGAGCCACATGTGAAAGAGCTGATCATGATTTGCAGCTACATCGCATCGGTCACTGCAGTAACCGAGCGTAAGGATTACCTTTTGCCTGCAATTCTCTCGTTTGCATATTTCAATATTCCACGCACGACACTATTTGATATCGCCGTGCAGGCAAAGCAAAAACACCTTTCATGGGCAGAAGTGATCGCGCAGCATGAAGACGCTCATGTGAGGAAGGCACATGTACTTCTCGCCGAACTCACAAGCCATGCGCATACCATGCCGCTTGAGCATCTCCTCCACCGCTATATTGAAGACTCTGGTTTCAAAGATTTCTACTTCGACAAGGCGAAGATGAAAGAGCATCCGGCGACGTATGTCTCATTTCTTGCATCCTTAAAGACTTTCATCGAAGGTATGCGCGAGTGGCGTACTGGTGAAGAGCTCTTGGCAAAAGATGTCGAGCCGTATGTCGCGATGCACGAAGAGCACGATATTCCGCTTGTCTCAGAGTCACCTTTTATGAAAGCAGAGCATGCGGTCCAGATAATGACCGCACATGCCGCCAAGGGACTTGAATTCGGTACCGTATTCATTATCGCAGCACACGATGAGCTGTGGACAAAATCGCCAAGAGCCAATAAATCGCCGCTTCCGTCTGCGCTCACTCCACTTTTGTCGCCAGCAGGGGATACGGAAGATGATTTTATCCGACTATTCTATGTTGCGTTAACGCGCGCAAAGCACACACTCCATATCTCGGGACATAAGCCGCTGATTCGGTACCTTCATACAGGTGACGATACGAGTACCCATGAAGCCGAACCGCCGACCTTGGATCTCTCTGCACACGAGAATGCGCTGGCAATAGTTGCAACGCCGTATAAGGAAGACGAATGGGCACTCCTTAGGAGGCTAATAGAAAATTATCGTATGCCGGTAACCCACCTCAATAATTTCATCAACATTGTCGACGGGGGCCCTCTGTACTTCGTCGAGCAGAATCTCCTGCGATTCCCGCAGCCGATGAATGTCGCTGCGGTATTCGGGAGCGCGGTACACAAGGCGATAGGTGAGCTCGTGATGTACCCAAAGTATCACGGCGGAGACGCGGCAGACTTTGAGCATATTGCTGGCATGATGCGCCATGACCTTCGACGCGGAAGACTTCCCGCAATAGAATACAAGAAGCAAGCGAAGCGCGGCGAAGACGTACTCAAGGCGTATCACAAAGCACGCAAGCAGTTCTTCCTTCCCGAAGACCAGATCGAAGTCGACATGAAAGAAGAAGGCGTGACAATAGGCGATGCCCTCATCACTGGCAAGCTTGATTTTTTGCGCGTGGAAGACAAAGAGTATCAAGTACTCGACTTCAAGACCGGCCGCTCGTATAAGGATTGGGATCAGCCAAAACTTACTGATGTCGATAAAATCAAGCTTCATAAGTACAAACAGCAGCTCATATACTACAAGATACTTCTTGAAGAGTCGTCGCGCTATAAACTCCCTGTCGGCATGCTCGGTCTTGAGTTCGTCGAAAGCGTGCTTGACGAGAATGAGCCGATTATCATGCTGTATGAACCGACGAGTGAAGAAGTGGAGCGCTTAAAGAAACTCATCCAAGCGGTCTACGCAAAGATTGTGAACTTGGATTTCCCGGATGTTTCAAAGTATGAGAAGAACTATAAGGGTATACAGCAATTTGAGGATGATTTAATACTCATGAATTCGAAATGATATTAGTGGCTCTTACAATATTAGTTGCGTTTGTGAGCACTATTGTTTTGGACGCATATGCTAGTTATTTTGAATTAAAATTCTCCCATATTAACTCGCGAGAGTATCGCAGGAGATATGTCGATAAGAAGTAGCCTGATATACTCTTGATATGAAACTATTTCTCGTTCGACACGGGGAGACAGATGTAAACCGCATATTGGGCCACGGTGTTTCAGGGCCAATGCATAATGAGCCGGTGACATTCAAGCCCGGAGACAATACCGACGTACCGCTCAATGTGTATGGGCGCGCCCATGCACACGATGCAGGCAGCGAACTCCCGGATATGTTTGATGCAATGTACTCTTCACCCTTATTGCGTGCCAGAGAGACTGCGGAGATCATTGCCGATATGAAAAACTTTGCGACAGCATCAATAGTAAATCGCGATGAGCTTATAGAGTATTATCAAGGCTCGCTTGAAGGACTTTCAACCGAGCAGAAACTGCAAATTGCACCAGGAGGGTGGGGCTCGGGCTCGCGCTGTACCTATGACTACACCCCTTGGGGCGGAGACTCCTCTAAGACAATCTATGACCGCGTGAGTAAACTATTTGAGGAACTAAGTGCTCGCCACCCTCATCAGACCGTCATATGCGTGACGAGTGCAGGCGTGATTCGTATGGCGTACAAAATTCTTTTTAATGACAAGTCCCCGGATATCTCAAGGCATATACTGATTAAAAACGGCTCGGTTCACGAATTCATGCTCACGTGATGTGGAATGTGCTTCGCTGAAAAATGAAGTAGTGTGAGCATTATACGATATATCGTATAATATATTGATCATATGCTCGGTCGACCGCACTTCAAAAAAACTACAATGACATAACATATCAGGAATGGCTTCCCAGATCGCATTCGTAATCACACTTAAGGAAGTAGGCGACTCGATGATATCTGCATGTGCACTCAACGTTGAGATACGCTCGCTATTTCACAAAGATATCAGCGAACTCACTGCAAAAAAATTGAGTCTGTTTGCTTGAGTATCTGTAACTGATAGAATAAGAACAGATTAATCTACTAACTTTTTTATATGAGTGAAGAAACAAAGACCGAAGAAACAGCAGCGCCGGTGTCCGTGCCCGCAACTAGCCAGAATAAAGTAGTGAAGTTCGTAGTCATCGCAGTAGTTGTACTCGCGGTACTTGGCTATGCTGCATACTATGCCATGGGCATGATGGCAGCGGGGGTGATGAACGCAGAGCTTAAGGCAAATGGCGTCCAAGTCACAGGTAATCCGGCAACCGGCAACGCAACCTATAATTACAAAGACGAAAAGGGGAACACCGCGACCATCGGCGTCGGCACCAAACTCCCTGATGATTTCCCAAAGGATACTCCGGTGTATGACGGCACTATTATGGCGAACACTTCAGCGGTCGAAGGCGGCAAAAAGATGTTTATGGTTTCTATTCAGACTACTGATGCATTTGATAAGGTCGTCAGCTTCTATAAAGACAAACTTTCTTCTGGTGGATGGAAGATCTCACAAGAGGCTAATCTTGCTGCAGGGTATACCATGTTTGCCGCAGAAAATGGTGCGCAACAAGTCAGTGTCATGGTGCAAAGCGCAGACGGCAAAATGAACGTGGTTACGCTCACGACCGGTATAAAGTAGTAAAAAAATAGTCAGCGAAGATGTGCTTCTTCAGCAAAAATGTTAGGCAATGGGTCATGCATTTTGCACTGAATGCAGTAGGTACAACATATATTCCAGAGCTAATGAAGTATGGCGGAGTAAAAAAAGCCGCCCAGGGAAAGGCGGCAAATAATACATGCACGTAAGTTGTGGAGACGTACATGTACCGCTGCTATTTAAATATAAGTGATATTCATTAAAAATGCAACATTTGTGGTGTACCGATGCGAGAGGTAGTCTTCAGCTGTAAATATATTGACACAGCTGCAAACTTAGGTTATGAAAGGTACAGCGTAGCTATCAGTGAATGGCTACATTTTGTTGTTTTGCAGAAAGGAGTTAAGTATGAATCATGACACAAAAGCAGTTGCACTAGATAAGAAACAATTATTGGTCATCGAGTACGCCAAGGAAGCAGTGGAAATGATCCTTCGGGATACTCCCCGTTTCAATTCTTGTATTTTATCTTGTGATGATTCTGGAAGTTACAAAGCAGTGTTTGAAGTTGAAGCAGTGATGCTTCAAGAAAGCATGACCGTTACATTTCCAAGGCAAGTGACGGTACGCATGCGCCTGAACGGAGTGAAAAATTTTCAGCCTTATCAAGAAGTACTTGTTGACGCTGGAAAGAACAATGCAGGTAATGATATCGTGGTCTCACTCCTTTATTTAGGGGGAAAATTTATTGCATATGAAGACGACCTGGAGGTACTACGAAGTATCTACAAAATGCCTCTCGCAGCATAATAGTTTGCACATCATGCATCGTGACGATAGCAAAGCACACTATCTATAACCACATCAGTATGAGCTGCTCAAGTTAAAAACCGATATGTCGTGACAGATATCGGTTTTTTTATTGTACGGTTTCGGAAATAATTCTGTAATGACAAACAATGCGAGAGAAAGAGCAACAAAAAATATTACTGCAATAGTATGCAATGTGTTAAAAAGCTTAATCGTATCCACGTGTATCCTCAATTTATAATCCTATTGTCATGCCACTAGGGCTGTGAGTCTGAGATTATCGCTGCCACCAAGCGAGACCCTGATCATCATCGCGATCACTTTGCCGAATGTGCGCGATTTCGCTCGCTACGAATTCAGCAGAGGACACTGTTTGTTCGAGAGCTTCTACGTTATTTATTTTATCAATGCGGGGAGATATACCGACCAATTCTTTATACTTTGCGCGAGCCGCCTCGAGACGTAGCGCTTCGTTGCCCTCTGGCACAAGGAGCGTGCTATCAATATCCCACTTTTTCTGAGGCGAGTTTTCTGAAGTCATGCAATAATACTACCAAGAGTACGCCTCCTGCTCAACTGTACGGTGAACACACCTGCTCTACAGAATGTTGGAGTCTCGTGTGCTGTTTTCTAAGAAACATATACATACCCATCATGAACAACATACAAGGAGACTTTTCACGGCGTGTGATTAGGGCCGCGCTGTCGATTCCAAGCGGTAAGGTAAGCACCTATGGCAGTATTGCCAAAGCAGCGGGGGGAGGGAAGATGGCAGCACGGAGCATTACCTCAATTTTAAGTAAGGCATACCAGGAAGGCGAGGCCCGCATTCCATTTCACCGTATTGTCTACGCCGACGGTACGGTCTGGTTTGATACAGTACATGAAGCAACACGGAGGAAATTATACAAAAAGGAAGGCATCATACTGGATAAAAGCGGTAAGATTCAAAGCTTTAGAGATGTACTGTGGGAGTTTACTTGAGCAGGCCATTTTAATTGTCCCCGCCGTTAGTCCTAAACTACGCACTTCAGTGCGAGCCTTTCAGGTGTGGCGGCGGTATTTGCATAATAGTGATCGGGTACAGTGCCGG
>JAYTWK010000047.1:0-6863 GCA_043743715.1 bacterium | reverse complement strand
GAGCCTTTCAGGTGTGGCGGCGGTATTTGCATAATAGTGATCGGGTACAGTGCCGGGAGTACCGGTAATATCACCGAGGTACTGGTACAGAAGTATCTCAAACAGCACCGTAATCCTTCGAATCAAGACACCGGAACAATGATCCTCGAATAGTATGGAGACCGGGAATTTCATTCCCCGCATTCCAACCTCTGCACTTTCAGTGCAGAGTGGTTGAGTTCTCTCAGGCTTAATTCACCGCCAGCAATACCAACGACAAAGAGAACGATCTCGAGACTATTCGCACGATTGATGACATGATAGATCTCATCACCGAGATTAATACGAGGTTGGCGGGGCATGAAAATATTATATCATGTTTTCTGTATTTATGTGGTGCCTGACCCCAATTACCAATTACCGAAAAAAGTTCGCGCAAACGAGAGCAGAAGAGCACAGCGTGGCGGAAGCAATCGAGAGGACGATTTTTTGTGATAGTATAATGATAATACTATGGGAGAAGCAATACACTTTCAAAATGGAAAATTTGTCTCTGAGAGTGATCTCGCCATCTCTCCTCGTGATGTTGGCTTTTCTCGGGGATATGCAGTGTTTGATTTCTTGCGCACCTACGCGCACCATCGTCCATTCAAACTTGCGGAACATATTGATCGACTGTTTCATTCGGCTGAGCAGATTGGACTCAAGCTTCCCTGGAAGAAAGAAGAAGTCATGGCTTGGATAGTGGAAACCCTTGCTGCAAATACAAGTGCACATGAGAAATTTATCAAAATAATTGTTTCAGGTGGAGTATCCAATACTATGCTCCCTGGAGTAGCTCCGACAATTATTATTTTGGTTGATCAGGCAACTCTCTATCCAAGCGAGCTGTATGAAAAAGGAGTTGGTGTGATTTCAGTAAAACACCAGCGTTACAGTCCTGGTGCAAAATCAAATAATTACATCGAGGGCGTCAAACAAACACAGATCGGACAGGCAATCGGAGCAATTGAGCCGTTGTATTACAGTGACACTCAGGTATTTGAGGGGTCCAATAGTAATATTTTTGCAGTGATCGACGGCAAATTGCTCACTCCAGAACATGATATTTTGACTGGAATTACCCGTGGAGTATTGTTGCAAATCCTCAAGCTTCATATCCCCATCGTGGTCAAGAATTTCACACTTGCAGAATTGCTTCACGCAAGTGAAGTATTCTTTACTGCAAGTGGAAAAGAAGTGGTGCCGGTGACTTCGATTGACGGAATGTTACTTGGAAACGGTGCTGTTGGTCCAATCACAAAAGAGGTGATGCGACAGTTCAACGCGTATACGTCCAGAGATATCTGGTAGCTTGCTGCGGAGGTGTTACGTGTACGTGAAGGATATTTCACCCACGTTTTCCACAATCGTTTTACGGGATTCTCTGCTATAATCTCAGCACGTGTCCCGTTAGAAATCACGGACGCCCACCTTTATGAGTTACCGCAATCAATACGTTACTATGAGCAATAACCGAATGGGAAACAGAGCGACGGCGCCCGTGTCCTATTTCTAATGGGATGTCAGAATTTGAAAATAACTCAATCTTCTGGATTGAAGTAGAAAAAATCGTACCGAATCCCTATCAACCGCGAAAAGAATTCGACGAGAAACACTTGCAGGACCTCGCGGACTCTATTCGTCAGTACGGAGTACTTCAACCGATTGTGGTCACTCGTGCGGATAATTCGAGCGGCGCGTACGGACCAGGGGTCGAATACGAGCTCGTCGCAGGAGAGCGAAGGCTTCGTGCCACAAAACTTGCACAGGTAGCACGCATTCCCGCACTTATTCAGCAGGGTCTCGCCGATCCGCGCCTCAAGCTTGAAGTTGCCATCATTGAAAATTTGCAGCGAGAAGACCTTAATCCCGTCGATAGAGCGATATCATTTTCGAGACTGGTGACTGAATTCAGTCTCAAGCATATCGAGGTTGCGAAGAAGGTAGGCAAAAGCCGTGAATATGTTTCAAACAGTTTGCGTCTCCTCGCCCTTCCGCAAGACATACTTGATGCGCTATCAAAAGGTCGTATCACTGAAGGCCATGCGCGCCCATTAATGATGCTCGCCGACCGCAAAGAGGAGCAGGCAACACTCTTCAAAGAAATTTTATTCAAGAAGCTTACGGTACGTGAAGCGGAGCAAATTGCGCGTCATATCGCTCATGACAGAGTACGCAAAAAGATTACCATCGACCCCGAAATGGACCGCATTGAAAAAGAACTCGCTGAATCGCTCGGTACTCGTGTTTCCATTGAACGCAGACAGGTGGGAGGCAAGTTGGTGATTGATTTCTTCTCGAGTGATGATTTGCGCGCACTCCTCGAGAGGGTGCATCTCGCCGAACAATTGAAGACGATACGCAGTCTGCGAGACACCGATGCAATGACAGCAAGTCAAATGACGGTGATTGAAGACAGTACGCCCATAGCGCTTTCAGCAACCCATGATGCGCCGAGAGAAGTGATCGAAGGTGAGAAGGTGATTGAGGTGCCGCTTCCACTAGATGGTCCCGATAGGATAGCGTACACTGCTCCGCTCGAAGTCATACACAACATCGATCAGGATGATATTCTTCATGCGCCGTACGACGATAGAGGTAAGGATGAACGAGAGGAGTCGACCGACAAAGAAGACGAGAAAATGTATTCAGTGACCGGATTCTCCATCTAATGAGTGAGATAGTTCCTTTGTGATCTGATGAGTGATTAGCGCGATGCTTGCTTGCGTTTTGCTTCTTCCACACCGAGAGCCGAGCGAATGTGTCGCTTTGCGAGTGTGGTGCGCGCATACTCGACCCATTTTGTTGAGGGTTTTGCGCTCTTCTTGGTCATGATTTCGACAATATCGCCGTTGTGCAGTTCGGTATCAAGGGATACCATTTTTTGATTGACCTTCGCACCGAATGTGTGATCACCGATGTCGGAGTGTATCGCATATGCAAAATCTATCGGAGTAGCATGCTGCGGCAGGTCGATGACATCACCGTGCGGGGTGAAGATGAATACCCTGTCTTCAAAGAAATCAGTTTTGAGGTCCTCGAGGTAATCTCCCTTCGGGTCCTGATGATGGAGGTTTGATATTTGCTTTACCCAGTCAAGATGCTGAGGGAGATTCTTTGGGGTGGCCCCACCTTCCTTGTACGCAAAGTGCGCTGCAACACCGAATGCCGCATCACGGTCCATCTCTTCGGTCCGCAGTTGTATCTCAATGATAGCGCCGTCACCGGTGAAGATAGTGGTATGGAGTGACTGATAGCCGTTGGGCTTTGGGAATGCGATGTAATCTTTGATTCTTCCGGGAAGCGGACGCCAAATACTGTGAATAACGCCTAGTGCACGGTAGCAGTCCGCGATAGAGGGTACCAACACGCGTATTGCCGCGACATCGTGTATTTTTGACATATCCATATCATGGCGCAGTAATTTTTTGTACAAGCTGTACGTACGCTTGATACGGTATTCACCGCGCGCACTTTCAATTTTATCTTTTGCCAAAGCGAAGTGGATGTCGCGGTAGATTTTCTCGAGACGTTTCTCACTGTCCCGACTGCGCTCTTTAATCAGCGCTTGTACTTCAGCGTACTCTTTGGGATATGCGAATGGGAAACAATAGTCCTCGAGCTGGCCTTTGATCTTTCCTATCGAGAGTCGGTTGGCTATCGGCGCATATATCTCGAGCGTTTCAAGTGCAATACGCCGTTGCTTTTCTTTCGGTACGTACTTCAGCGTTGATACATTGTGCAGGCGGTCGGCAAGCTTGATGATGATCACGCGCATATCCTTAGCGGTCGAGAGAAAGAGTTTACGCAAACTTTCGACATGTCGTTCAATGCCGCGATACTTGAGTTTGCCGAGCTTTGTCACACCATCGACAAGAAATTCAATTTCTTTGCCGAATTCACGGCGAATGTCTTCGTCGGATACCTTTGCGTCTTCGACGGTATCATGCAGAAGTCCCGCAGCGATGGTATTGGCATCCATGCCCATTTCAGAGAGTGTGTACCCGACTTCGGCGACATGAATGAAGTATGGGTCGCCCGAATACCTCTTCTGCTCCTTGTGAGCGTTCTCTGAGAATGTGTATGCATGCGTCACCAGCTCGCGGTCAGCGGTCTCTTTGCTTTGCATGACACTAATGATATCGGCCAAAGGGCGTATGCGTTCCATCCACTGATAGAACCACAACTTTTTAGACTTTGCAATTTTTTGAGATAGTTATTCGATTGACAACCACGAGTGAAAATGTAATCGGGAGATGTCTGGAGACAGTCTAGAGACAGATAGCCAAATCGAAAGGTACACACAATAGGTACACACTATGGACACAATCGCTGTATTGATATCGTACAGTAGGAATCCCGCATGCATGCGGGATTTATTTCTACTTCTTCTTTGCTGGCTCTTTCTCTTGCTTCTTCTCTTCGATCTTGGCGAGTTTGTGCGGGTTGTGATTTGGACACTCCTTACCACTACAGCGTTCAGGAATGGTCTTCGTGCCTTCCATCATGAGCGACTGACACATGGGGCAGAGATTACCGGTCGGTTTTGCTTTGATTGCGTACTTACACTCCGGATAGTTTGCGCAGCTCCAGAAGATGCCGAAGCGGCCTTTGCGCTCTACCATGTCTCCCTTTTTACAAGTAGGGCAAACGACGCCGCTTGAAACGAGAGGGTTTAAGTTCGCGTCTTTTTTAATATATTTACACTTTGGATAGTTCGCGCAGGCGATGAAGCGGCCGAACTTTCCCTCGCGTTCGATGAGGTCTCCCTTCTCGCATTTCGGACATTTTTCTCCAGTCGGCTTCGGTCCTTCAATCTCTTTGCCGTCGATGCCGCGCAGTCCATCGCAGTCGGGGAAGCGCGAGCAGGAATAGAACTTGCCGTTCTTGCCGAGCTTGATAATCATTGTGCTTCCACACTTGGTACACAGCATGCCTAGGGGAGCATCACCAAGGTTGGTGATCTTGTCTATCTTATCCTTAGCTTTCACGTCCCTTGAGAAAGGTGTATAAAAATCTTTTAGGGTTTTCGCATACTTGGCTTTCCCTTCAGCGATATCGTCGAGTTTCTGTTCAATTTCGGCGGTAAAGGTGTCGCTGATGTAGTCGGCGAAGTTCGCTTCGAGGAATGAGCTGACCACGTCGCCGGTGTCGGTCGGTGTAAGTGTCTTTCCTTCCTTCGTAACATAGCCGCGGTCGACAATGGTCTTGATAATAGATGCGTATGTCGAAGGGCGGCCGATATCGCGCTTCTCAAGCTCCTTCACCAGACCTGCTTCGGTGTAGCGTCCGGGCGGCTCGGTCTGGCGCTCTTCTGCGTCGAGCGACTTAAGTGCAAGCGCGTCGCCGGCTATAACTAACGGCAGCATGACCTCTTCGCCTTGCGCATCAGGATCAGCCTTTAGCCACCCTGGGGAAAGAAGACGTGAGCCGTTGGCATTAAAATCAGGAATAGGCGTTGACGCACCGATAATATTCGCCGAGATCTTGGTCCGGAGCATGACTGCATCTTTCATCTGACTTGCGACTGCGCGTTGCCAGATGAGGCGGTAGAGTGCTTGCTGTTCGGGGGTATTTCCGGCATTCTTCTTCGCTGCACTTGTTGGACGAACGGCTTCATGCGCTTCCTGTGCATTCTTGCTTTTTGTTTTGTACGTCTGCGGCGCACAAAATTCTGATCCGTACTCTTTCGTGATAACCGCAAGGATTTCGTCTTGGGCTTGTTTGCCGAGATTGGTGCTGTCCGTACGCATGTAACTGATGAGACCCGCTTCGTATAGCTTCTGCGCAATACGCATGGTGTTTGAAGGTGAGAGTCCGAGACGCGTGCTCGCGGCCTGCTGCAGTGTCGAAGTGGTGAACGGCGCTTTCGGCGAACGCGCAAACTCGCTTTCCTTCACATCGAGTACGGTCCATTTCTTTGCGTTGCCTTCCTTCATGATATGTTCGACGACCGCTTTGTCGCGGGGCTCTTCGGCACATGAAAGTTCAAGCTCTTTCCGAAGAGGGGTAGTGACCTTGGCAGACAGCCTCCAGTAAGTTTCGGGAATGAAGGCGCGGATTTCGCGCTCACGCTCCATGATGATGCGCAGTGCGGGGGATTGTACGCGGCCTGCAGAGAGTCCGTAGCGCACTTTCTTCCAGATAAGACCAGAGAGGTCGTAGCCGACAAGTCGGTCGAGGACTCGGCGCGCTTCCTGTGCGGCACGCAGATCTTCGTCGACCGCGCGTGGATGCGCGACCGCTTCCTTAATGGCGGTCTCAGTGATTTCATGAAATACGATGCGTTTCGCGTTCTTGATGCCGAGTTCGTCGACGATATGCCAGGCGATAGCTTCTCCTTCACGGTCAGGGTCCGTTGCGAGTAGCACTTCCTTTGAAACCTTCGCGAGATCCTTCAGTTCTTGCACTACCTTATCCTTGCCGACACTAATTTCATAATGCGGCACGAAACCGCCGGGTATATCGATGGCCTTTTTGTTTGACTTTGGGAGATCGCGGATGTGACCGATGGAAGCGCGTACGATGTAATCTCCGCCGAGATACTTTTCAATCGTTTTTGCCTTCGCTGGTGACTCTACGATCACAAGTGTCTTTTTTGTTGATGTTTTTTTGGAAACGGCAGACATAAGTTCAACTATGAGTATCACGTGCAAAAATATTTTGCAAATTTTTCTGCGGATAACGTAACATAAAAAATTATGTGTATGCGAAAAAATCCCTATATGGTAAGGACGTATGAGTAATAGACTCGCTCCCCAATAAGACCCACCCGTCAAAAAACACACACAGGTGTGCTTTTAACTCTGGTAACTCAAGTGATAGTTCCACAATCCCGCTGC
>JAYTWK010000046.1:0-3774 GCA_043743715.1 bacterium | reverse complement strand
ATATTTCTATCTCGTCTCTCTCTGTATTGGTTAATCTTGGTGATGAACTCATAAGATTCATTGTACAGAGTGTCCTAATAGATTACGGAATTTAGGTTACACTACAATTCGTAAATCATTGATATATGAAGGAATCATCATGAAAAAGCTTGTTACCCCCCTCCTAGGACAAGTGCTGCAAAAAATAGCCCCTATGATAGGAGCAAAAGTACTGATTGAACCACACTGGCAGATCGTTGGACAGATTGTCTTCAAAAACGGCCGGAAGCGTTATTTTCGCTACTCGAGCCTTGACCTCAACCCACTTGGATCGTCAGAAATCTCCAAGGACAAGGACTACGCAAATTTCTTCATGCAGAGGATGGGATATCCCATTATTCCGAGAAGTAAAACATTCTTTCGAGCTGACTGGGCAAAAGCAATTGGTAGCCGTCGAAATATCGATGCAGCATATCGCTATGCGGTACGTCTAAAATTTCCGGTTATTGTCAAGCCAAATAGCGGTAGTCAGGGCCGTGGTGTCGCGCTCGTGCACAATAAGAGTGAATTCGATCGTGCCATACGTGCAGTGTTCAAGCTTGACCGTGTTGCGCTCGTACAACTGCCTGTTGATGGAAAAGATTACCGTTTAGTGGTCCTCGACAACGAAGTCATATCGGCATACGAACGCGTGCCTCTCTCAGTGGTTGGTGATGGCCGCTCCACTATTGATGATTTGCTCAAGAAGAAACAGCGTAGTTTTTTTGCTTCAAGTCGTGACACACAACTCCGTCGCGACGACCCGCGTACAAAAGCAAAGCTCATGCATCAAGGACTCACGCTCGAATCTACTCCCAAGAAGGGAGAACAAGTTTTTCTTCTGGACAATGCAAATCTTTCAACCGGAGGCGATTCAATCGATGTAACAAAAAATATACATCCTGCATTTAAAAAAATTGCGATACGCTTGACGAAGGACATGGGACTGCGACTTTGTGGGGTAGATCTCATGGTGCAGGGTGATATTTCGGATAAACCTGCAATGTATTGGGTCATTGAGATAAACTCTGCGCCAGGTCTCGATCACTATGCACAAAGCGGTGACACACAACAACGCATAGTCGAAGACATGTATTTGAAAGTGCTTAAAAGCATGGCGAGAAGGTAGCCATGATGGACGGATTGAAATACTGAGGCTTTTGTCTCAGTATTTTTTTATCTATACTTAACGTACCACATGGAAGTCTCCCACAACATGCTCGACCTCGCGAATGAACTCACTTTCTATAGCGCTGCTATTATATACAAACCGGTACTTGGCGAGGTTGTGTATGATACTACAATATTTCCGATTCAACTTCCTGTGCTTCGCATTATAGTTCAACCTGATGTACATGCAGATCCTTTTGCTATTGCACATCAATTTAGCGAAGCATGTAGTGGTCACAAAACATTTATACTCATACCCGGAAAACATTTTGATGACAGCGGAACACGACATGGTCGTGGTGGCGGGTGGTACGATCGTTTTCTTACTGCTATACCTCGAGACTGGCTACGCATTGGGATCGCGGAAATTTCACAATTGAGCAAAACGAGACTCACGCGAAAATCACATGACGAACCAGTAGATTGGATCATTACTTTTGACGGGATTTCTTTTGGTGCACTGAAGTGCGAAGCGCGGACGAAGCATAAAGCCTAGCGTATATATCTTCTTCCGGAGACAACGACAATATATGTTTTTTCTTTGGTAGCTGTGTAGAAGTAAATATCACAGGTGCATCCGTTATGATTGCGAGTGGGCATCGCTCAGCTCCTTCCCCCATCGTAAGTACCGCAGCAGCCGCAAGTGCGTCAACAAGATTGCTTTGTGTTATCCTGCTTTTTCGCCCATAGAGATCATTTTCCCCAATATAACTCTTGATTGGGTGAAAACCGGCAAATCCAATCGGTCGCCCGACCGTACCAATACGTAGGGGAATACTCCTCGTGTCTGTAATGAGTACTCCAAGGTATTTGAGCGAAAAAGTTTTGCATAATTTTTTTTGAATTTCCTCTGCAGTCGTAAAGACGTGTTGAGGGAGCAAAATAAGTTCATTGTCAGCGTTTGATTCATCAACTCCCGCATTTATACCCCATTCATTATTTTGGTATGTGAGAAACGCCCATGGCGTATCGATTATTTCCTCACAAGATGCCTTAATGATCATTTCCTTATCGCGCACATGACCCACACAACCTTGTGATAATGCGACAATTTTTGAAGTAATGACCACAATATCTTTTTCTTCAAGTGAACTCACATGTCGAATAATAAAATTCATGAGATCATTTCCCTTATGAAATAGTGATGTTCTGAGAGAATTAATTTGCATACAAATGTATTGACCGCACAAAATACAAGCTGTGAGGTGCCCTCAGTGTACTACAAAATTGAGCTGTCGACTGAGCTCCTTTCAAAAACAATATATTTATCTAGTATAGAACTAGTGTTTACAGCTCCGCACGATTCAGGGGATTTGTTCACGAGTGCCGGGAAAGTCCGCAGCGACGACCGTTGATGTGTTTCATCGTTACCTTGTATACATACCCGGTTCCTCCACTTTTATCCTGTGCACCGAGAATATCACTCCTATACTTCACCTGATATTTTTTGACCCAATTCTTGGTCATCATGCCGAAGTATCCCGTGGTCGGAAGGTTTGCTCCAATCTCATCATTCAGGAATTGCTGGAGTCGCTTTACATCATCTTTGTCGTTCTTTCTTCCGTAGCCAAGATAGCCGTGGATGATGTCTGCACATGTTGAAGTACTGAACGTAGGTACCGTAGTCGATGCCCCGAGTACTTCCCCCCTCCGCGGAGTTTGGTATGCGGTTGTCGTTGCAATAGGATAGGCGCACACATCCTTGCTCACCGTTGCAATGGGCGAATAGTTGATTGCCTTCTTATCCATACACCCTGGAATGCTTGGATTCCCACCGCCGCCTCCCCCTCCACCCCCACCACCGCCGCCGCTTGATGGTGGTGGGGGTGGAGGGGGAGGCGGCGCCACCACCACGGTGTAAGTGAACGCCAGGTCTTTTGCGACAATGTCTCCTGAAACAAATGATGCATGTGTAATCGTGCTTGAACCTTCGGTCTCGATACCGCTATTGATTGCGCTCGATGTGATAGTGAAACGGATCGTTCCCGTCCCCTCACCCACCACGAGCTGCTGCTTGATAGGGTTATTGTAGCCGTATACCCCTGCTTCATTCACGGTGACATTTCCCGCAAGTGTTGTTCCGTAATAGGCGCGCACGATGGTGCCGACCGGAGCACTCACTGCATTCACGGTGACATTTCCATAGAACGACATCGGAAATGCCGGCACCGAGCTTGCTGACGCAAGCCACGGAAAAAGAAGTGCGAATGTGATAAGTATTTTTTTCATATGCATATTCTTACTTGGTCATCGTCAATGAGTCGGTCGGAAGGTTCTTCACGAGATTGTCGTTGTTCCAGTCAGCAGTAAGGTTGGAGTGAGGCGTTACCGACTCATCTGACCAAACAAAGGTTGCTGTTGCACCGACTGAGCCTGCTGCTATTGGGGCAACAAAGCCGAGGGCGCTACTAGGAATATTGACCGAGATGCTTGCACCAGATGCAGCTCCAGAAACTGTGGCTTTCAAGACGTAAGTCTTTGAGCCATTAACTTCCTGGTCGATTGTCGAAGTACAGGTTACTACGTTTACCGCGCGAACACAGGCTGTGTTCGTGAGGACAGTAGACTGATTGGTTGAATCATAGA
>JAYTWK010000045.1:0-7442 GCA_043743715.1 bacterium | reverse complement strand
TGCTGACACCAAAACCCGCACGGTGAACGTCGTCGCTGCGACGACTACCGGTTGTACTACCAACTGCGGAGGGGGAAGTACTACTACAGGTACAGGCTGTACTACCAACTGTGGAGGCGGAAGTTCTACCTTCGATTACTTCGGATGCACCGACAAAACAGCGACAAATTATAATACACTCGCAAACAAAAATGACGGTTCATGTACTTACCCCGGCGGAGGTGGCGGAGGGGGAGGTGGCGGCGGAGGCGGAGTAACGCTCACCATTTCAAACGAGCATCTCATCATCGGCTCATCATCGGTGACGGTCACTTGGAATACCAATATCGCTGCGGATAGTCGTGTTGTTTATGGACTTGCATCAGTTGCGACGCTTTCAGCAGCTCCTTCGTATGGATACCCTCTCACCACCGTCACAGATACCGCGGCGGTCACGAGTCATTCTGTATATGTGAGCGGTATCCCGTCGGGAATCGCGACCTATTATCGCCCTGTCTCGTCCAGCGGCTCACAAACCGCAACCGGCATCGAACTGACCCGATTGCCGAGCCTTGTCGCTGGAGCTGCGACAGGAGGTTCATGTGAATACCTCAAAGAATATCTACGCCTTGGATACAATAATAATCCTACCGAGGTGACGAAGTTGCAGGTGTTTCTCAAGAACTATGAAGGATTCTCGAACCTTGCAGTGACCGGCTTCTTCGATATCACGACGGATGAGGCGGTACGCGCATTCCAGGACAAGTACAAGACCGACGTGCTCGACCCTTGGAATCTTCCCGGAAATACCGGATATGTGTACTACACTACCGAAAAGAAGATCAATGAGATTTACTGTCAGCGCGAGTTCCCTTTGAACGATATGCAGAAGGCTGAGATTCTCGAATTCAGAGCGCTCATCGAGCGAGTGAAGGCTGAGAACGCCGCAAATGCTGAATCATTTGGCTCTACCGGAGCGTCCGATATCATCCTCCCTGTCGTCGGCTCTACTGGTCGTGGTCCGCGCGGAGATATTGCTGGTGCGTCGACCGAATCAGGCCCCAGCATTACTGTAAACGATTTTGATGCATCGTCAGACGAAGGCGCGGATGGCAGCAACAATACTGCGACTGCCGATAGGCGCGGAAAGATTGCACTCGCAGACCTGCTTGCGACCTCTCCATCACTTGCGGCGAACATCACTGACAACCCAACGAATGAGCATGCGGGTGCGTACGCGACCGCCACAGACGGATCACAGCTCGATGCACAGGTTGGAGGCGTTGAAAAGAAAGGTCTTCTTGCCGCTGTCGCAAATTCAATCAGCACACGACTCAGTCACTATTCGAGTGCTACGGTCTTTGGCTTTACGCTCATGCTTCTCGCACTCGTGTGTATAGCACTCTACTTCACGTTCCGTAACTTCGGATCTGCAGCGGATGCACGTGAACACTCGGAGACCATGCAAGTGACTGCAGAAGTTGTAGACAAAAAGTAAGTTAAAGGCTTCTTGCTACACCCGCACATCACGAGAGTTATCACAGGAGTATTTCCATTCTTCTAAGTGGAATACCTAAGTGAAATACCACAAAGAAGAATTGGGCACTTCCAATTTTGTCTCTTCCTAGTCGTGAAATTTAAGTCGCTTGGTCGAAGATGTCTAAGAGTTGGTGGAGTTGGCGAAGATACTCACGCTGCTCACTCACTTGGTGAATTAAAAACTACTTTTGTTAACAAATAATACTATCTTCCAATAACTATTCGGCAACAGGCTAAGGGCGCCTCTTGGCTTTGAAAGGGGTGCCCTTGGAGAAGCTGCCTGTTGGTTAATTGGGGATGGTATAAGCAAGATCGCATCACTGTGGTCTTGTTTATTTGTTCGCTATATTGCGCGGAGTCGCCAATGACCGTTCGCTTTGAGTTCACCATAGTTTCGCTTTGGTTCACGACGATATGTGAGAAGCCCCGCGACAGCAATCATCAGCGCGTTGTCAGTCGAGAGTGAGGCATGCGGGATATAGAGCATACACGCGAGATCCTCGGCAACTTTGGCAGTCAGTCTTTCACGCAGTCTCTTGTTCGCTGACACGCCTCCTCCGAGCAAAATGGTCTGCGCGCCATATTCTTTTGCAGCACGCACAGTTTTCTCAACCAAAACTTCGGTCACCGCTTCTTCGAATTCTTTTGCGATGTTCGCGCGGATCTCATCTGAAAGCGGTCCGGACGCCTCAACAAGTTTTTTGGTGAGATAGAGCACCGAGGTTTTGAGACCTGAGAACGAGAAGTCGAAGTCTTTTGTATGGAGCATAGGGCGGGGGAGTTGGTATGCGCCGACACTTCCTTTCATTGCAAGCTTTGATATCTCCGGTCCACCGGGGTACGGAAGGCCGAGAATCCGCGCAACTTTATCGAACGCTTCACCGGCGGCATCGTCTTTTGTTTCGCCGACAATTTCGTACACTCCCCAATCTTTCATGAGTACGAGCTCAGTGTGGCCGCCTGAGACGAGGAGTCCAAGTACAGGAAATGCGACTTCAGGAATTTCGAGCATATCATCTTTTGCGATAAGCATGCTCGAGATCATGTGTCCTTCCATGTGATTGACCGGAATAATCGGCTTCTTCCACACCATCGACAATGCTTTGGCAAAATTAATACCGACCCACAGCGCAGGCTCAAGTCCCGGTCCCGAGGTCACAAGGAGAGCATCAATATCGGGGGTATCGACTGAGGGCAGCTCGTTGATGAAGGCAGCATACATCTCTGGCTCACGGTCCATAATCTCCTGAAATTCAGCGCGCAGTGGATGTTCGATGACGTGGCGCGAGGTCTTTTTCTTCATCCCGGCTTCTTGAAGTACGGTAAGCAGGAGGGGAACAATAGCGCGCGCATGTTCACGCTTCGCGAGCATGGGGAACACGCCTCCATACTCCTTATGGATGTCTATTTGGGAGAGCACTTTGTTGCCGAGCACCTTAATGGTCTTTCCATCCTCGGTCTCTATGATGGAAATGGCAGTTTCATCACAGGAAGTTTCGATTGCCAATACGCGCATAGAGGCATACTAACGAATTACACCTTATGGGGCAAGGAAATTTGAGATAATTTCCTATGTGTGTCGTCGTGTAAATTTAGCCCTACATACACATGTGCGCTACGATATGCTTTTGAGTTGAATAAATTTTGTATGTGTTTTGCAATGTATACCTCACTTTACACTCACCTCTCGTGTGTGCGATACTTTTATTTACTTAAGTAACTTAAGTAAAATACTTTTTGTAATGCTTTGCGAAGAATTACGGCATGTATAAATGAATACATCGGAAAACCGTGTAATCAGGTCGATATATACGTTCGCAACGTGCTAAGTACACCATTATTCACCGTTATAAGTTTATTAACAACACAAATATGAAAAAGAGTAAATATCTCGCAGGTTTTATGGCGCTATCGATGCTTCTCTCGGGAGCAAGCACGACATTTGCTTCGAGTCATCGAGAAGCGCCACTTATCAGTGGCGATCCTAAGGCTGACGCGACCGACCTGTTCGCATTCCGCAGTGCAGATGCAACCAATACCGTAACCTTGATTGCAAATTATCTTCCGTTCGAAGAGCCCGCAGGAGGACCGAACTTCTACGCATTCGATGATAACGTATTGTACGAAATAAAAATCGACAATAATGGAGATGCCGAAGCAGATATTATTTACCAGTTTCGTTTCAAGACGACCGTAAAGAATCCTAGAACGTTTCTGAGTAATACCGGGCCGATCAATTCGCTAACCGATTCTACATTTAATGTACGACAGACATATACCGTCAGTAGGGTTGTTGACAAAAAAACTACCGTACTTGCCACCGATGTACCGGTACCGCCTGTCAATATTGGACCAAAATCGACTCCCAATTACAATGCACTCCAGTCTGCTGCAATTAAGACAATTCCCCTTGGTGCAAAAGGCGACATGAAAGTATTCGCCGGGCAAAGCGATGATCCGTTCTTCGTGGATCTTGGAGGAATATTTGATCTCCTGACAATTCGTCAACTTCCGGGAAATTCCGGAGGCGGAGTAGACGGACTAAAAGGTTACAATGTGCATTCGATTGCCCTGCAGATTCCTATCGCAAGTCTCACCATTAACGGCAAAATCCCGGTAGTGGCGACCAGTTCAAACGCCATCATTGGAGTCTGGACGACCTCCTCTCGAAAGGCCATGCGTTCCCTTCGTAGGGGCGCTGAGGATAACAATGGAAGCGAAAAGTGGGTGCAGATCTCACGACTTGGAGCACCGCTTGTCAATGAAGTTGTGATACCTCTTGAGAACAAGGATATCTGGAACGGATCTGAACCAAACGATGATGCGCAGTTTGCGAATTATGTAGCAGACCCCGAGCTTGGTACGCTTTTGCACGCACTCTACGGCATCAATGTACCCCCACAAGGCCCATTCGGCTCGGCATCGCAGCGTGACGATCTCATTGCGATATTCTTGACGGGTATTCCGGGGCTCACAAAGCCTGCAAATGTAGTACCGGCTGAAGAGCTGCGCCTCAATATGGCAATTGCCCCCACGAGTACACCAAACAAACTCGGTGTGCTTGGCGGAGATGTACAAGGGTATCCGAACGGACGCAGACTCGCGGATGATGTCACCGACATCTCACTTCGCGCAGTCGCAGGGGCAGCATACCCCTTGTTCCACCCGGGATTTACGCCAGACGCGACAGGAGTACAATTAGGTGATGGAGTTGATGCAAACGATGCATCATTCCGTTCGTCATTCCCGTACCTTGCACTTCCGTGGGGAGGATTCGCAAGTATGCCGCATGCGAACTAGCTGATCAAACAGAATGAAAGGGGTGAAAGAGATACCCGATCATTATGTCGTGCCGGGACCTCTATGGATTACCAAAGCCATAGAGGTTCTCCACGAAAGAATGAAATGAAAGCATATTCCGAAAAACATCCCGTAATCCTCTATAGTGCGCTGGTCGTCTCGATACTGCTGTTGAGTGGAGTCTTTGTGCTATGGCAGACACGAAAGCAGCAACATCTTGCCGAGACGGTAGCCTTGTCAGCTCTCGATGAAAAGATAAGCGTAGCAACAAAAGCGCTTGCCCGACCAGGGAAGCAACAAGTAAAGGCATATACGGCCCTCGCCGCACTCTATGTGCAGAAGATCCGGGAAAGTGCCGATCCTTCCTATTATACGACGATAGACGGGCTCCTCGATCAAGCAGTTCTTGTCGACCCTAATGATATGAGCATCATTGCGCTTCGGGCGGTGATCGAGAATGGCCGCCATCATTTTCAAAACGGTTACTCCCTGATCTCTCAGGCTATCGCGGCAAGCCCTGACATAACGAGTTATTATGGCATACGTGCTGATGCTGAGATCGAACTCGGGAAATATGCAGAGGCGGAAATGTCATTAGACCATATGGTCGGTCGTCGCCCGGACTTCAGCTCGTATACCCGGATCGCATATCTCCGTGAACTGTACGGTGACAACGAGGGAGCAAAAGAGGTACTCAAGAGCGCAATCAGTGCTGGGAGCGTATATAAGGAAAACATTGCATGGGCACATGTCGAGCTCGGAAAACTAAAGTTTCGTACTGACCTAGATGCGGCCGAGGTATTGTACAACCGCGCTCTTGAGATAGAAGAAAATTATCCCCCGGCACTTGAAGGTCTCGCAAAGATATCTTTTGCACGCGGAGACCCAAAGGGTGCGATAGACCATCTTTCTCATGCATTTGCGCGCGTCCCTCTTGCGCAGTACGCTACACTCCTCGGCGAGGTGGAGGAGTCAATGGGGGATACAAAAAAAGCCGCGCAGGAGTACGCGCTCGCAAGTGTTGCCTATGCAAAATCTTCGACGTCGGGTATTAATACTGATTTAGAGTACTCAGTGTTTCTCTCAGATCATGGTGACGATGCGCTTGCGCTCACCTTGGCACGGCGCGCTTACGGAGAACGACCTTCCGTGTATGGTGCGGATGCACTTGCATGGGCGCTTTATCAAAATGGTCTGTATGAAGAAGCGATGCGCTACACTAAAGAAGCCCTGCGTCTTGGGGACAACGATCCGCTCATTGTTTTTCATGCCGGGATGATCGCCGAAGCAAACAAGGATGACATTGCCGCAAAAAAGTATTTTACTGAAGTGCAAGCGTTAAGTCCCAACTTTTCTATCAGCTATGGCGAGATACTCAAAAATAAACTCATGAAACCATGATACGGTTACTCGTTATTGCTATTTTTGTACTCACATCATTTTTTTCTTCCTCTCTGACAGCGTCTGCACACGATCTTTTACCAAAACAGATTGTCATATATCTGCACGATCACCCGAACGCAACTCCCGAAGAGATTCAAGCCTTTGCACTACAGGAGGGAGGGGAGATGGCAGACAAATTTAAAGACAAAGACGAGATCATCCGAATCGTAAGAAATCAGCAAACCAGTGTACTCGACAATGCCTTTGATTTTCTTAAGCTCGGGGTCGGCCATATCTTGAGCGGCCCAGACCATATACTCTTTGTACTCTCACTGCTTTTGGTATTCATTTCAATGAGTGAAATACTGAAGCTGACCGGTACGTTCACCATCGCCCACAGCATCACCCTTATTCTTTCGGCGCTTGGACTCATTACGGTGTCGACCCGCGTCTCAGAGCCACTGATTGCTTTCTCGATCGCTTTTGTTGCGATATCGACAGTATTTTTCCGAAACTCAAGATTTGTCGGTGGGGAGAAGAGTAAATTAGCCACCGTATTTTTCTTCGGTCTTTTTCATGGTATGGGCTTCGCCGGACTCCTAAGGGAAATCGCAATTCCATCCGACAAATTCGTCTCCTCGCTGTTTGCCTTCAATATTGGTATTGAGGTAGGACAGTTGATTATCATTGGTGTTGCGCTTCCGTTTATTTTTCTCTTCAGAAAAAAGCCTTGGTATCCCAAAGTGATACAAGTCTTTGCGGTGATCATTTCACTCTTGGCGCTTTTCTGGGTGGTGCAAAGGATATTCTTCCTCTGATCAAGCTACCAGCTCTTGCCGTCGACGGGCATAAGGGTGATGAAAGGGTGATGAATCGACATAGTCCAACTTTCTTCTTTCAACGAAGGATGGAAAATGGCATGAGAGGAGTATAGCGTGAGTGACTTTGATCTCTCGGAAGTTTCAGTGGTTGATAAATTTCAGTTCTGCCTTACCGGCTGGTCTTTCGTTTTGTGAAAATGCTATAGCGAAGCCAGAGATATATTTCCCAGAAAGGCAAAAATAATCGAAAGCGTTTTGCGGCATATAATACCAAATAGGTCTTAAAACAGCATTTCAGGCAACCCCTTTCGATATTCCGCAGAAGAAGCAAGGAGAATGCCATGCACTATCTTTTGCTTGCGCTTGGTTGAAATACTGCGATGACAAGCAACTCTGATTTTCAAATGCGTAAAGTGTCCC
>JAYTWK010000044.1:0-5847 GCA_043743715.1 bacterium | reverse complement strand
GAGTAATTGAGATACTTCGTGCGGAGCCAGTGTCCGATGCTAAGGACGGTGATACCGAGTAGAATACCCAGCACGACGCGCACTGACTCGGGAATGATGTCATGTACGAACAGATAGTTGAAGAAGAATGCCACTCCAATGAAGAGCGCAAACGCGCCGATACGTCCGAGCCAGCGCGCGCTCTGTTCCTCCTGGCTTTCTGCCGGAGCTTCGGGGATACGCTCCTCCACATATGAAGGTAGTGGTGCCGGTGACGGGGCCGGGGCCGGACTTGGCGTGATATCGCCGACCAATGCTCCCTCAAGCGCTCCTATTTGTGAATAGTGAGGCGACGGGGCCTTGCGTTGTTCCATGGTGACTTCTGTTACACGGCGCGCATCGAGCCGCAATTCGAGCTGATGTATCCGATCTTCATTCTTCTGAATGCGTCTAAAGAAATAGACACTGAGGATGAGAAATAATATGAAAAACAAAAAGGAGAGGTCCATGGATGGATAGGTTATGTATATAACAAAGTATAGCAGTTAAAAACACCTCAAACGGCAAAAGGAAATATTGCTGGGGATGAGCAGAAATGCTATCGCGTGGCTGCCTTTTGCTCTACCATGCGCGCAATCTTTCTTTTCTGTCCTAGGAAATACACCCCTGCGACACATACCAAGAAGGAGGCGATGATAAGTGGTGCCTCTGGTGCGAAGAATGCCGCGATTGCTCCTCGATGTGCGGGTACACTCCGCCGGTATCCAAGATCGTGACGGCGCGAAGATCTTGCTGCGGCACGCCAAGAAAACACTTGCGAGTGTCAAGAAGATTTTCGCCGACGGCGGCTACGCGGGGAAATTGATCGCGTGGGTGAAGGAGAAATGCGATGTCACGCTCGAGATCGTCAAACGAAACGAGCTGCACAAGTTTGTTGTGCTCCCCATTCGCTGGATCATCGAGCGCACGAATGCCTGGGTATCAAAGGCGCGACGGCTTGCGAAAGATTATGAGAAGAAGATATTAAACCAAGAATCGATGATCTATGTGCGGATGATCCAGCTCATGCTGAAGCGGGTGTGAGGGGGTTAGTGGATGGGCTCTTTATGTTTTGTAAGCAATATATCGGAGCCATATCTTTAAGATCATCAGGCATATTTATATCTGCAGAGCATTCTTGAGATAAGATTTTAAAACCTAAATTTTGCACAAAGCCTTTAAAATCCTCGTCATTCCAAACAAACCAGGACTTACCATGTGGGAACACATTTTCGTTAATGTCCAAAATTTTCTTTATGCTGGTGTTGTTGTAATCATTGCCGACTTTTAATTTATACAATTCCAACTTCGCAAAAAAATCAGCGACCTTGACCTCTCTAGTTGTCATACTGCCTGTAAAAAATACAGCAATATCCCAAAATAATGATAGTAATTCATTATTAATATCTTTATTACTACAAAGCTTTTCTATTTCCTCAATTGAAAGTGCCGCATACTTACTTCTGAAAGTAGCTACGCGTCCAATATATAGTCCTTCACTCTTTAACCACCTTCGGACATTTTGAAAATAAATTGAGTGATTATCAAAAGACATATTTTCAAATGTAAAATCTGCAAGAATCAAGTCAAAATAACTTTCACAAAGTGGAGCTTCTAGCCAACTAGATTTTACCCATATTTCATTTGCTGTGTTTTCTTTAACCAATTCATTCATGGCTAAGATCATTTCCATGTTTACATCGACTGCCACGCAGTTTTTTACCTTTACGTTACTAAGCACCAAATCTCGTAGCTCTGGTGTAGCTCCCAAAATTAAAACTTTCAAATTGGTGCCAGGCATCGCATCAAGATGCTTTTGGTATATTTCCACTTCTCCTGTTGAAGGTCGTGAGGGACTCGTTAAGTTGCGCCAGACGTCCGCAATACTTTTCCAGTGATCAGATAATTTATTATTGCTATTCATTGTTTTCATTAGTTAGCTTTTTTAGTAAAACATCACATATTTTGAGATTCGTCTCTTCGTCCTCTTTTCCACCAGCTATACGCAACATTTTATCACCAGGAACAAAAAATAGTCGCGTATCTGTAAAACCAAAACTCACACTATACGAACAATTCATACCTTCGCCATTCAGAGCATCCTTGATTTTCCCCGCAAGTTCTTTTGGGTTGTCACATTCAATATAAAGGATAGGGCTTAGATCTTCTCGCTTGTCTGATAAACCCTTGGGGTATCTGACAAATTTTATGCCAGAGGAACCGATCGCTCTCGAGAGCGTTCCGGCTAAACTACTTGTGTTTCTCAAACTCACCTTCTGATCTTCAAGTGTGGAACTAGAGATTTCCGGTAATCTTGCTTCCGCAGCGGGCGACAGGATAGTGCCGGTACGCATACGCTGAATCCTCAAGCTAATCATGGTCTCTTCATCGTTACAATAAATCAATCCAAGATTGACTTTATCATCAGCAAAAAACTTCGTACCACTTTCTATGACCGTGATCGGTGTTGTATGAGAGTTAATTTGCCGAATGAGACTCTCATTGCCTTTTGGTCCAGGTAAGGTATTATCTAAAATTAATTTAATTTTCTCCTCTCGCTTATTTGTCCACGCACTATCGATCATCATCTTCAGCTCCAATAGGTCTGATCTTCTCGATCCTGTATTATTCTTATCGTTGTCGCCTTCACCGAATATTTCTTTGTAAAGTCTACGCAGTGACAGATAGTTACCCGCTGTATCTATTTCTTTTGCGACAAGATAAAAACTTTCAGCTAAGGCTTCGATCCTCGTGCTGTCTAATGGTAGCGAGGTTAAAAATGATCTAGACTTACTTAGTTTTTGTTCGATTATTTCTTTAAATCCTTTTTGGGACTCGTTCTGCTTCTCAAGAAGTTCTATTATCTCCTTGAGTGGCAATACCTTCATGCCATCGTTAGTTACCGTCTCAGCGAGTATCACAGTCGGCTTATATTGGCTTATCTTTTCAGCCATATCGACGAGATTGCTCATGTCGAGGGACACACACTTGACCCCCAGCTTTTCATAATCATTTACTAAGAGGGGCGTCTGGAAATACATACTGGGATCATAAAATAAGACATCACCCTGTTTCAAGGAAAAAAGCAACGAATCATTGATGGCTGCCATTCCAGAGTTATATAACAAAACATTACCTTTTTGCATTCCTATAGAATCAGCGATCTGATCCTCACGCGTAATCAATTCTGGATAAGAATAACGATCGTAAATTTTGCTCAATCCTCCCGTGATGAAATCATTAAATTTTGTTTCAAATTCGTCGACATTATCGTAACTGCCAGTTATCCCTAACTGATTTTTGTCTTCTTGATTTTTTGGATCAGAATCTGGTGACTTTTCCATCTAGTCATTATAGGCCAAGAAGCTAAAAAATCGAAGTTAGCCTTATGACTAGATTTGAGAAAGTTAATACTGTAGTCAAAAAGCCTTCAACAATCAAGAGCGCGAGAACGAAGAAGCCCAATGGTGACGTAACGGCTTCGATAATACTTGGTTTCTTGTCATCAACAGACATAAATCATTATTTTTGAATGTACTTACGCGTCTTGTCCGTGACACTTCTTGAATTTCTTACCGCTGCCACAATAACAGGGATCATTTCTTCCTATATCTTGCTTTGTATGTTGCTTGTGACTTGCAACTTGCGACTCCTGACTTCCTGTATTCGCCCCTCCAGCAAGTGTCATCTGCTCCGCCACCTTTGAAAGCTCAGCTTCAGCCTTCTTGAATGAGCCTACTTCAATGCGGGGAATCATCTCGAGTATTTGATGCTTGATGCCGTCTTCCATCTCGCGATAGAGTCTGAGTGCCTCGTGTTTGTATTCGACAAGCGGGTCGCGTTGACCGTATGCACGCAGATTGACTGACGAGCGAGCGTAGTCCATAAGCTCGAGGTGGTCGACCCAGAACGTGTCGTTCATCTGTAGCGCAAGACGTCGCACGACATCGTAGAATGCATCTTCGCCTATCACCGCTATTTTCTCATCACGATGGAGTGCAGTATGCTCACCAAATTCTCCGGTGTCTGCGATGAGCGAATCGAAATATTCTTTGACTTCCTCTTTAGTGCCGAGGAGTAGCTTCCTGCGGCGCGCGTACATGCTCTGACGGTGCAGATTGATGATGTTATCGTACTGCAGCACATGCTTGCGTGAGTCGAAGTTGAATCCTTCTATCTTCTCCTGCGCATTCTCCAAGGCGCGTGTGATCATGCGCTGCTCAATGGGCTCGTCTTCGGGAATTCCAAAGCGTCCCATCATGCTCTTGATAGTGTCCGAGGCGAATACGCGCATCAGTGAATCTTCGAGTGAGACATAAAACGCTGTCTCGCCTGGATCACCCTGACGGCCTGAACGGCCGCGCAGCTGATTATCAATGCGCCTTGCTTCATGGCGCTCAGTGCCGATAACAAACAGACCTCCGAGAGATTTGACCTCTTCATACGTTTCAGGTGTCGAGGGATTGCCACCAAGCTTGATATCGACGCCGCGGCCTGCCATATTTGTGGCGATAACCACACTTCCCTTTCGTCCTGACTGAGCGATGATCTCTCCCTCACGTTCGTGATTCTTTGCATTCAACACTTCATGCGGAATCCCCTCGTGCTCGAGGAATGTAGAGAGCAGCTCATTGCGTTCGATTGAGACAGTACCAATTAAGACCGGCTGGCCACTCATGTGCGCCTCTTTCACTCGTCGTGCGAGTGCAGTGAACTTTCCTTGTTCGGTCTGAAAAATAAGATCATTCATGTCCTTCCTCGCACTTGGCCTGTGTGGCGGTACCGGAAGCACATCGAGCCCATAAATTTTAAAGAACTCTTCCTTAGAGGTATCAGCGGTACCGGTCATACCTGCAAGCTTGTCGTAGAGTTTGAAATAATTCTGGAAGGTGATCGATGCCATTGTGCGCGACTCCTGCTGGACGTGAACATTTTCCTTGGCTTCGATCGCCTGATGGAGACCTTCTGACCAGCGCCTCCCGGGTTGGAGCCTACCAGTGAACTCATCAACGATGACCACTTCGCCATCCTTGACCACGTATTCACGATCACGCACAAAGAGGGCCTTTGCACGTACCGCAGTTTCGAGATGATGAACATATTTTATGCCTTTTTCGGTATAGATATTCTCTATGCCGAGTATCTTCTCTGCTTTGGTGATCCCATCGTCGGTGATTTGAATCGCTTTGAGTTTTTCATCGATAGTATAATCAGCTTCAAGTGAAAGCTTTTCAGCAATACCGGAAAACGTAGCATAGAGCGACTCAGATTCGGCGGAGGGAGCGGAGATAATGAGCGGAGTACGCGCCTCATCAATCAAAATCGAGTCAATTTCGTCGACAATCGCATAGTTATACTCGCGCTGGCGCAGGTCGGCGGCATTGTATGCGATGTTGTCGCGCAGGTAATCAAATCCAAATTCATTATTGGTTCCATAGGTGATGTCTGCTTCATACGCCTCTCTGCGCGTACACGGGCGCAGGAATTCGTACATGACTTTGAATGATCCGAGCTCGCTTGAGACAATGAGGTCTTCTTCGGTCGCCTTCTGTTCTTTATCGTAGAGATATGATGAATCATTGTTGATGACCGAGACCGAGAGTCCAAGAAATGCATGCACCTGTCCCATCCATACCGCATCGCGACGCGAGAGGTAGTCATTAACCGTGACGACATGCACGCCCTTCCCGGAAAGTGCATTCAAATATGTTGGGAGTGTCGCAACGAGCGTCTTCCCTTCACCGGTCTTCATCTCAGGAATACCTCCCTGGTGGAGAATGATGCCACCGAGAAGTTGTACATCGTAGTGACGCTGACCGAGCGTGCGAC
>JAYTWK010000043.1:0-17553 GCA_043743715.1 bacterium | reverse complement strand
CGCATGATGCGGA
This sequence comes from bacterium, assembly GCA_043743715.1. Classification (GTDB taxonomy): domain Bacteria; phylum Patescibacteriota; class Minisyncoccia; order Phycocordibacterales; family UBA6899; genus MHLP01. The sequence goes on along the minus strand of JAYTWK010000043.1, from coordinate 17,540 downwards.
TTTTTTGTATTGCGCGACGGTGCAAAGCAAAGCTTTGCAAGGGACTCGAAAACCCCGCCGATATTTTGGCTTTGCAAAATCGCCGGGGTGTACCGTCCCCGTAGGGGAAGAGTCCTAAGAAAATTATTTGTGACCGAGTTCCCAAGAAACGCGTAGCCTGTAAGGCAAGAGTTCTCGTCGGCCAACAATTTGAATCGCGAGCCGATTCAAATTAGAATGATTCTATGAACTTACAAGAAGTAGCAAAGCTTGTTAAGGACGACAAGTGGATGATGGCGGTCCTGAACGAGGCTGAGGAACTTCATTTACAAGATTGGATGATAGGCGCTGGATTTCTGAGAAATAAGGTTTGGGATCATTTACATGGGATAAAGCGAGGGGTTGCAGATGCAGGAGACATTGATCTAATTTATTTTGATCCCGAAGATCAGAATGAAAACCATGACCGAGCTCTTTCTGCTCAAATGAATGGCAAGCTCGGTCTCGAATGGGAAATAGTAAATCAGGCCTATACCCACAAATGGCATGACCGAAAAATTCCATACAAGAATTCTGCCGAAGCTCTTGCAGAGTGGGTGGAGACTCCAACTTGCGTTGCAGTCACCTTAATGAATGGCGAACCGACCATCATCGCTCCTCTTGGTATCGACGATTTGGTAAACCTGATAGTAAGACCGACTCCCACTGCAGAACCGGATTCTTTCAATAGGAGATACAGAGACAAGAAGTGGCTGGAGAAATGGCCTAGACTGAGGATTATTGGAGAAGCTCAGGAATAAAAGAAGGGCGCCCCTGACACTACCTCGGCACAACCGACACCTCTCCAAGCTCTGTCTTTGAATGCTCAAGTTCGAACGGGAATCGTCCTGAGATATTTGCGATGAAGGTGAATGTGGCGGGAATATCTTTTGTCAGGTCCACGGCTTTGTCATATCCGTAGAGATGCACTTCTTCGTCTTCATTCACCACTATTGTGATGTTGACCACATCTCCTTCGCGCACCTCGATATTGCCACTTCCTGCAACTATCTTACGGCCGACTATCTTTATCGAGAATTCTTTGACCTCGGGTATTTTATCACTCATGACGACTGATGCAGTGTGTACCGTCGCGGGTGGACTGGAGATACTATTTTCACCTATGACGTAGCCGATGAAAATTCCGATTACAAGCACTGCTATTTTTTGTCTGCGGCTATGCATAGAAAAAGGGCATTATAAGTACCCAAGGCCTGAGAAGATACGATAATAAATATTGATGATCCGTTCTGCGTCACCCCTTGTGAGCGGAAAATCGGTACCTTTATGTGCAAGCGCATTCCTAAACTTGTGCGCCTGCCATGCTTCTTCAAGATAAGGGAAATCTGCATGCGGGATGACTCGCAAACGTTCGCCGAGTGTCGCACCGCTATAGCCCTTGCGTTTCGTGACTTCATCGAGAATATTATCTGCCTCAAGAATTGCTATCTTCCAGTCCGAAGGATTGAGTGAGGTCATGTGCTCCTCGACGCGCTGCCAGCGCTTATTCTTTTGTTTCTTTTCACTCTCCCAGGTCATCGTTAGTCCAAGTCGTTTATTTTCCTCATGGACTATTTCTTGAATCATAAAGAACGAATATGCACTGATGGCCACAGCCACCATGGTGATGATTGCTGAGAGAGTCTTGAAGAATGCCAAAATTTTTGAGAAGAAGATGCCGACAGGACCGAGCACATCTCCGACACCAAGAAAAAGTGATCCGATAAATGATGCCAAGAACAAGACGACCAAGAGTACAAGAACAATCTCAAGAATCACATTCTCAGACGGACGCGGTGGCGCGACAATAGGCTTCTTGTCGAACTTCTTCTCAGGTTTTTTTTCTACTGGTGCTGCCATATTTTTTCAACGATCGCTCCTGCTTGGAATAACGTTTCTTCCCGGCACGAACTGCCCATCAGCTGGATACCGAGCGGGAGTTTCTCATTCTTTCCCATTGACACCGACAGCGCAGGAAGTCCGGCGACATTGGCGGTGACGGTAAAAATATCTCCGAGATACATCGCAAGCGGGTCACTCGACTTCTCTCCTATCTTATACGCACCTGTCGGTGCAGTCGGAGTTGCAATGATATCAACGCTTGCAAAAGACTTTGAAAGATCGTCGCGGATTATTTCGCGCAGACTATTGGCTTTGTTGTAGTAGGCGTCATAATATCCGGCGGAAAGGATGTAGGTACCCAAAAGAATACGCCGCTTTACCTCTTCGCCGAACCCTTCGCCGCGAGAATTGAAATACACATCATGTAAATTTTCACCTTCTGAATATCCGTATCGAATACCGTCATAGCGTGCAAGATTGGCCGAAATTTCTGCAGGATTAATGATGTAGTAGACTGGCAGTGCATACTTCAAGTACGGAAGATCGATATCCACAACTTCGTGTCCGGCTTTTTTGAAACCGTCGAGGGTCACCTCAAACGCTTCGCGTACTTCTTTTGCGAGGCCATCAACGTCGACGAACTTGCGCGGTACGCCAATGCGCAGCTTTGCCTTCATGGGGGCATCATTTATGAACTCATCTGGCATTGAGGTACTATCCAAAGGGTCATGACCCTTTATGGCGAGAAACAGTTCACGCGCTTCTTCCACCGAGTTTGCAAGTGTGCCTATCTGGTCGAGTGAGGAGGCAGTGGCCATGAGACCATAGCGTGAGACCGCACCGTAGGTCGGCTTGAGACCCACCAAGCCGCAGAACGATGCAGGGAGTCTGACCGAGCCACCGGTATCAGAGCCGAGCGCCACAAGTGCGCCCCTCATTGCGACCGCAGCCGCTGAACCACCTGAGGTGCCACCTGCGACACGAGAGAGGTCGTGAGGATTCTTGGTCACACCAAAGGCAGAATTCTCCGTCGTGCTGCCCATCGCGAACTCATCCATATTCGTACGCCCTAAGAGTATTGCTCCCTGTGCCTTGAGTTTCTCTATCACTGTCGCATCGTAGGTCGCGACATGATTTGCGAGTATCTTTGAAGCACCGGAAGCAATCTTCCCTTTCACCAGAATATTGTCCTTCACCGCAACCGGGATGCCGGTCAGCATGGTCGCCTTTCCGCGAGAGAACAGAGCGTCTGCGACCCTCGACTGGGCTTCGATGTCATCATAAAACTCCAGATATGCGTTGATATCGGAATTGCGCTTTTTTCCCTGAGCGAGAAATGCGTTCGCGAGCTGAAGCGGGGTGTAGTCACCTTTTTTCATTGCTGCATGCGCGGACGCTATTGTGACTGTCTCAAGTAGGATCGCCATATATCAGAATATCTGTTTTACTTTTAGATAGCCGTCTTCCGTATCCGGCGCATTCGCAAGAATTGCATCGGAGTACTCGCCACCGCTATGGGTGAGCGTATCGTCGCGCAGCACGTTCCTTACCACTCCTGCTTTTGACGGCTTATCTTCTGTCACGACCTCGCCAATCTCACCGACATAGCCGATGATACTGTCGAGGGTCGGAAGCAGTTCAGTCTTTTCCTTGTCGGTAAGGGCGATGCGTGCAAGCGTCGCCAGGTTGTCTATATCGTCAGGCTGTAGCTTTGACATATATGCATCCTACTATTTGTTTGAGGAGGATGCAAAGACAAGAAACATCCCTGATAAGACCCTCTAAATACTACCGTGACTCTACAATTACTCTTATTTTAACATCTTCAAGAATTGCTGTTCGCTGAGGATAGTCACCTCTAATTTCTTGGCAGTTTCAAGCTTCGATCCGGCATCCTCCCCCGCCACCACATAATCGGTATCCTTTGATACCGAGCTTGAAACCTTACCTCCGAGTTCGCGAATCTTTGCCTTCGCTTCATCGCGGGTCATGCTCGTGAGTCCCCCAGTTAAGACCACACTCTTACCTGCAAACGGCGAATGTACTATGGGGAGCTTCTTCTGCGTCAGCACTATCACCTGCTTCAACAGTCGCTTCAGCATGGACGCATGTTCGGGATTCTTCATCCATGTAACGAGCGAGTGTGCGACGATTTCCCCCACACCGTCTATTTTCATAAGCTCTACTTCGGTCGCGCCAGACACTCGCTCGATAGTGCAAAGCGCACGTGCGATATCAAGCGCCGTCTCTTCCCCCACATGGTCGATGGAGAGTGCAGTAAGTAAGCGCGCCAGCGTCACCTTTCTGCGTTTGTCAATTGAGGCGATAAGATTGTCGGCAGACTTCTCGGCAAATCCCTCGAGGTGGAGGAGATCGCCCTTCTTGAGGGTGAAGAAATCGTCAGGCGATGAGACAAGCTCCGCTTTCATGAGTGCTTCTACTATCTTCGGACCGAGGCCCTCGATGTCGAGTGCGCCTTTTGAGGTGAAGTACGCCATGCGACGGCGCAATTGAGTAAACGAATTTTTATTGACACAGCGATACGCCGCCATGCCGGGGATGCGTTCTATCGGTCCACCACACGCTTCAACATACTCCGGGAACTTATATTTTTTTTCTTTTCCGGTGCGCAGATCGGTGAGTACTCGAAGTACTTCAGGGATAACATCTCCCGCCTTACGGAGTATCACTGTGTCGCCGATGCGTACATCAAGTTTCCCTATCTGATCTTCGTTGTGCAGTGTTGCGCGTGAGACGAGCGAGCCCGCGATACGCACCGGGCGCAGATGTGCAACCGGTGTCACAACCCCGGTGCGCCCGACTTGGAGCTGAATGTCTTCGACAATAGTCGTCGCCTCTTCGGCCGGGAATTTATATGCAACACCAAAGCGCGGAGATTTCGCAGTGTAGCCAAGACGCTCCTGGACTTTGCGGTCGTTCACCTTTATCACCACACCGTCGATGAGGTATGGTTCTTTATCACGCTTGGGGGTCCACCTTTCCCAGTAGGCGACGACTTCGCTCACACTCTTACATAATTTGCGATATGGATTCACATGAAAGCCAAGTTCTTCAAGAAGTGCAAGTTCGGCAAATTGCGTCGTAGGTGCACCACCCTCGATGCGCGCAATATCGTAGACAAAACAGTCGAGATTACGCTTGGCGACCTCACTTGTATCAAGTTGCCGAACGCTTCCTGCTGCGGCATTCCGTGGATTCGCGAACACTGGGAGCTCCTCTCTTTCACGCTCTTTATTGATTCGTGCAAACTCATTCTTCGGAAGCCATATTTCTCCTTCAACGATACAATCGACCGCCTTCGTGAGACGCAGTGGAATTGAGCGGACTGTGCGAATATTCTCAGTGACATTCTCGCCGATGACTCCATCGCCGCGAGTACCAGCAGAAACAAGCAGACCATTTGTGTAGGTTAACACTATTTTGAAACCATCTATCTTGAGTTCGCAGACATACGCAGACTCCTTCCCTATTGCCTTGTGTACTCGTTCACTGAACTGATTAAACTCTTCTTCTGAGAAGACATTATCAAATGACCACTGAGGCACAACATGGGTAATCTTCTCAAACCTCTCAAGCGTCTTTCCTCCCACGCGCTGGGTCGGAGAGTCAGGGGTCTGAAGTGATGGATATTGCTTTTCAAGCATCAATAGTTCATGCATGAGTGCGTCATATGTCTCATCTGATATCTCCGGCAGATCGAGTACATAATATCGATGTCCATGATACGAAAGCAGCTCCTGCAGCTTCTTGGCCCTTTCTGAGGTAGTATTTGGGACAGTCATTTTGGAGCTTTTGGCCATGTGGAGATTATACCAAAATACCGAATTTTGAGAGGGAGTAGCTTCAGAGGAAAGTGAAGTTTGGGATGGGATACGAAGTCCTGGACTAAGTAGGTGTTTGAGGGGGCGTATGAATATACGTCCCCCAAACCCTGCGCAGGAAGGACGAGTAGCCCGCCCAAAATGCGCTTTCCTTTTAGAAGTTGCCCTGGACCTGAATAGTCCTTTGCGTACGTCTCGGATTAGCCAAATTTGCCGCCCCACAAATATTGTAACCGTTCGAAATAATTGTTGTCGTCGCGTTACTCTCTTTGAATACAGACACTTCTGCGCAGGTATTATCGGGATAAGAAAGAGTGAACTGAGTCAGTCCTGTATCCGGACTTGCGGTAAACACTGGAGGGGTCCAGGAATTTACAAACTGAGTGTTATCACACAATACTGTCGATTTCGGATATGCGACCGGATTAAGATCCCAAGGAGCAATATATGCAGTGCCTGAAGTAGCAAATATCGTATATGGCATAGCATTCTGTGGTGCAGATCTGTCCCAGTAGAGAGTGCATTCGAGCGCTCGGTCCGCGGCACCAAGCGCCATCGATGAATCCTTTATGAACGACGCGAGGATGACTTCCTTGATTGTGAGCGCGTAGATACCGAAGCTGATGGCGAGAATGATACTCGCAATGAGTATCGCCATGAGGAGGATGTATCCTTTCTGTTCTTTTGGTGTGTTGGTAGGCATATGCATATCAGTTAAGGCGAGGGAACCAATTATACAAATCGTCGACTATGGTGACCGTGCGCTGCGTGTTGGAAAAACTGTTGTAGGTAACCGTTGACGTCACGCGCACCTGACGCTGCGGCCCACCGGCTTCTATACTCTGAAGTGTGATGACTCGTTTGAAAGGCGTAATACTCCAGGGAGACGATAGCGGATTTGCACTTTGCTTATAAAGACCAGTCGCAGGATTGTAATAAATATTCTGCACTGCACTACAATTTCCGGCAGGACAGCTGATCACCACATTCGGACCCCAGACGGGAACCGAATGGTCAGTCGGATCTGCTCCACAACCATTCATGCAGGCGCTATAGATGGTATTCATCCATGATGTGCGTGTCAGAGAGATGTCAGTGGCTGAATTATTATCACGGACGCTATGCAAGATCTCGACTCCTTCTTCAGCGAGATGCGTCGCGATGAGCTCATTGCGTGCATCACGCGATGCCTTAAGGCTCTGCGATGCGAGGGTCATCGGTCCAGTGATGGCAGCGACAAGAATCGTGACTGCGACAACCGTCTCTATGAGCGTAATCCCTCTGGTGAAGTGCTGAGTTATTTTTTGAGTTAATTTCTTGATGTTCATATCATTAGGGGGTGCTGTAGTTTGGAGTGCGACTACCAAGCGTGGTTTCCAAATTAAAGTTGGTGACGACCTTTCCGCCAAGCGTCGCTTCCCCACCGAGCAGTATGGTGACAACTGGTTGCTGTGCGTTGGGTTGTGTCCCGTTTACAAAAAAGTGCAGATTCTTCACCGTAATCTCCGGCGCCGTCAGCGGGATGAACGTATTGCCGCCGTCTCGCGAGCGCTGGATGCGACCGTTCTTGAGTTGATAGACAATATGATCATCTTGCTGGCTAATAAACGCCACGCACTGATCTCCGCCATTACCGTCAACGTCGCTCATTGGACAATCGCGCGGTGCGTCGGGGAACGTCATATCGCCCGGAGTGGTAGGGTCGCCTGCACCGCGGAGGGTCGCGTCACCACAGCCACAGTGATAGTACGAACCCATGCGTATATTTCTCGACATCGAATCGGTCGCGGCGGAGATATTATCCATCGCAACACGAATCGCACGCGCTTTGCGGCTTGCATTATCGAGGCTAATCATCGCCCCGACCACGATGAGCATGACCACAATAAAGACCGAGGTCGACACAATCATCTCGATAAGACTGAACCCAGCACCACTTTTGCTAGTCGTCCAACCTTTGTCGTCAGACATTTTTGACAACAGAAGTTGGTGATGTGATTTCATGGTATCTGCAAAAATGGTGCTGTGCGAGCCCTGCATACGATTCGATATTTTTTTGAAAAAAGTTCTTAACATGTTCATCATTATTGCACGGAAACCTGTCCGGTCACCCATACTTCGACCATGCGCTTATGACCCTTTACTGAGGCAAGATATATCTCGGCGCGCGACGAAGTCCCGTAATTGGTCCCGCTGTACATGCCGCCGATGATTGCATCGGGATCAGGCCGGGTAAAAACGATGTCAGACGTATTCGCATCACTTAAGGGCGCCGCACAATTTACCGTAGTCCCAGAAAATGCGGGAGCGAGCTCACTGCAGAGATTTTGCACGATGTTTCCTTTTGGAAGGGTTACTACTTTTTCGCATTCTTCGCCGGTATCGCCGCATTTAGCGGGGGAAGTATAGGGCGTGTACTTATGATCACCGTTGAGGTCAGCAAAGAAAATGAACTGGCCGGGAGTGGCGCGGTCAAAATGCAGTCCGTATCCGGGAAAAGTGTTCGCATTTGCATCTGTATGCTTTACACTCATCGCTGATACTTGGGTTTGGCGCACCCACTGCGCTATCTGGTGAGCATTCGTGTCGAGTGTGATTCTGCTGTTCATGCTGTTATAGTCGGCAAGCATGACGGAGGAAAGCACGAGAAAGATGCTCATCGCCACTATCAGTTCGATGATTGAAAATGCCTTCTGGTCCCATTTCATGTGATTGGATGTGTGCACAAAATTGATTAGAGACTCCAACTTAAGATATTAAGACTCCACGCATAGGTAACGAATGTTCCCATCACTATGAAAGGAGCGAACGGTATCTCGCTCTTCATTGTAAAATGTTTTCTGCGAAGGAGCAACAACAGAGCGCTCGGAAGTAACGCTATCCAGAATGAAAGAATGAGCGCGGTCACACTCCCGGCAAGTCCGAGGAACCAGCCAATGCCGAATGCAAGCTTCGCATCCCCGAGACCCATTGCCCTGCCGCCGGAGAAGAGCCAGATGAGCGCAAACGGTAGTGCAACAAGGGGCGCAGTAATATCTATCCACCATGGCACCCCATGCTCATAGTCGAGAAACGGGAGATATGGAACGCTCATTATTCCATAGTGTAGGCGCAAGAAAAGTGAGAGTGCGGCAAGCACCGCAAAGGCGACTGAAAAACGGTCGGGGATAATCTTGTGCTTCCAGTCATATACCAAGACCGCAAGGAGTAGCGACCAAACGAGTGCATCGACACTCGCAACAAGGAGATGCGCCAAAGACACATCAACTCCAACTAGCGCATTTTTTGACGCAATAACCATAAACATGACTCCGAGCGTCACTTCGACCAAAGGGTACTGGGCAGATATTTTGGCCCTACAGTGACCACAGCGCCCCCGCAGGGCCAGATAGCTGAGTACAGGGACTAGTTGCAGTACGGTGAGCTGCTTTCCGCACGACAGGCATTTTGACCTCCCGGTCACCTTCATGCCGCTCCCAAAGCGATAAATGAGTACATTGAGAAAACTTCCAGTCACTGCCCCAAAAATAAATGTAAGGACAAGAACAGTGGCTTGGTATGTGTACATGCGAAAAGTATACCACTTTACGCATACTCAAAGCGACGTGGTGCTGTGAAAACAAAAGACCCTCTCTGAAGAGGGGTCTTTTGCATCTCTAGGTTCCGAAGTGTTACGGCTTGATGTCGTAGCAAAGGTCCGTACCTGCAGTATTTGCACCACATGTAAGCGAAGCATTTCCGTAAAATACTACGCCAACTGTCGCGTCAGCATCAGTTGAGAGCACTGATGCATCGGAGCGCTCGAGATTTGACCCGAGTGCGTAGCTAGTACAGGTCGGGAATACACCGGCAACCGCACCGGCACACTCTGCACCTGCTGAATCAACTCCGCGGTAGTAGTAGGAAAGTGCACCATTCGCACCACCTGCAGGAAGTGGGTTCTTCGGAAGGAACTTCTGCTGGGTATCAGCAAGACCAACAATCGCTGCATCGTAACCATTTGCAGCAGTAGCCTGTGTAGATGCGCATGCGGTAATGCCAGCTACTCCACAGATAGTGGGGGTAGTCGACGGATAAGACTGAACCTTATCGAAATAGAGCTCAAGGGCGAGCTGAACCTGACCTAAGTCAGAAATACGCTTTGCATCGCGAGACTTCTGGCGAGCGGTCGAAAGAGAGGCAAGCACGACTGACGAAAGGATACCGATGATCGCGATCACAACGAGGAGCTCGATCAGGGTAAAACCTTTCCTTGAACCTTTAATTGATTTGAACATAAAATAAGTAATGAATAAAAATGATAATTCTTGTTCGCGTCGCTCGCTCGGAAGTAAAAATGCGGACACACTTACTTCGCTCACTCGCTTAGCGAATAAACAAAACGACAATAATTTACGATGCCCAGCGTGGGGAGAGCACTACCATAATGGTACCACGTAAGGGGTGGTGGTGGTGGCCCCACTGTGGATAACGACCGCTCGGACTATCTTTTAAAAGGTACACGGTCCGCGCCCTACTGGCGCAGTACACCTTTTGGAGATTTAAGAAAATCTCTCAAAAGGTCTTGCGGTGTGACTCCCATCAGAATGGGTTCCCATTCGCCACACCTCACTCCAGCGAGCAAATTGTCGCTCCTCTCGGACAAAGTTTGCCCCATCGGAATGGGGACCATGCCAAACTTGCCTGCGAGAGGTTTTTGAAAAAGCACCTTTCGCTCGAAAAAAAATGCGGTGGTTGCTGTCTTTGTTGATAAAACTATTCTGAAACATGAATTTTGAGATGAGATCCGAAGTTGTTTTTGCACAGTGTCGTAGCGGCGGTATGAGCTATACTGCCGCACGACCGAGCACAAAAACAACGAGGAGGTCGCTCAAAATACGTGTTTCAGCTAGAAGGAGGAGGCGACGTCGTAAATCGGCATCAGTATCGAGGTCAAAAGTCCGCCGACGCCGAGACCAAGCAGAATGATCATCGCAGGCTCGATAAGGCCGATGAGAGTATCTATGGCGTTATCGACTTCGCGTTTATAGAATGCGGCGAGTGTCTGAAGGATACTTCCTACCTCTCCTGTCTCTTCACCAACCTTGATCATCTGCACCATGATGCCAGGGATTTCGGGGTGCTTCCCCATTGCACTGGAAAGCGGTGTTCCGCCACGAATATCTTGAGCTACCTCATTAAGTAAATCCTTATACACCTGATTTCCAACAACTGTCGCAGAAATCTCTACTGCATGAACGACGGCGATGCCGGAAGAAAGCATGGTGTTCAGATTATCGGCGATACGTGCGAGATAGAGTTTGCGATAGAGGTCGCCGAGGAACGGGGCGTCGAGGGAGATACGTGCGGCATATTCTTTGCCCTGCTTGGTGTTCACAAATCTCCAGAAGGCAAAGCCTGAGATGGAAACAAATATCAGGAAATAGAGTCCATAGTTGACCAAGAAATTGGACATTGCAATAACTACCTTGGTATAGATTGGGAGATCTTTACCAGTCTCAAGTATGATTGCGGAAAGCTTGGGGATAACAACCACAAGCATGAGGACCATAACCACAATAAATACGACGATGACAAAGAGCGGGTAAATGAGCGCATTTCTCGTCTTCGCAATCAGCTCGTAGGTACGGTCAAGATAATCGGCAAGATAGCCGAACGTGCTCGAAAGATTACCTGACTCTTCACCCGCCCTAATCATATTGACGTAGAAATCTGAAAATATTTCGGAATGTTTGCCAAGCGCATTTGAAAGCGACATGCCACCCTGAATGTCTTCAGCGACCTCTACCATGCTTTTCTTGAGAATTTCATTCTCGGTCTCGGCAGAAAGAAGCTGAAACACACGCAGTGCCGATACCTGTGCTTTAAAGAGGGTCGCCATCTGTCGTGAGAGCACCACCACATCGCGATATGGCACCTTCGCCCCAATACTCATCAGCTTCTCGAAGAACGGCAAATCGTCCGCAGAGGTAATAGAGATAATAATGAAATTGCGTCGCTGGAGCGCTGCTATCGCAACGTCAACAGTTGCGGCATCGATAGTGCCTGCCTTCTCGTCGCTAGTATTTTGATCAATCGCTTTATAACGGTAGAGCATATAATAAGGGTATCATTGTGTTCAGTTTGAGATGAAATCCGAGGCGACAAGGTCATGAAATCCCTGAGTCGTATTCATATACGGTGATGGGTTTCGTGACCGCAGGCAACGAAGGAGTTCGCTCAAAATGAAACAATGACTAGATCATTCGTTCGAGGGCCTTAGGATTAAACGAATGCAGATAGGCATTTTCAGCAGTAATTTCCCCCGCGCGCACAAGATCAGCAAGAGAGCGGTTCATATCAATCATGCCAATCTCAGAGCCTGTCTCTATCACCATCGGGATCTCGTGGGTACGACGTTCACGAATGAGGTTCGAAACTGCATTGTTGTTGATGAGGAGTTCATATGCCGGAACAAGACCGCCGGAGATTTTTGGAATAAGGCGCTGTGAGAAGATGCCAGCCAGCGAACCTGAGAGCTGCACGCGAATCTGGTCCTGTTGCTCGGGTGGGAACGAATCGATGATACGGTCGATTGTCTGGGAGGCATTATTGGTGTGGAGGGTCGAAAACACCATATGTCCTGTCTCTGCAGCCGTCACCGCAGCCGATATAGTATCGAGTCCTCTCATTTCTCCTATCAGAATGATATCCACGTCTTCACGGAAACAGGCACGCAGGGCGACATGAAAATCTGCAGTATCGAATCGCACTTCTCGTTGACTGATGATTGAGCGGTCTGGCGAGAACACATATTCGATTGGGTCTTCGATGGTGATGACATTCTCAGCTCGCTCGTGATTGATCATTTCGATCATCGCAGCGAGTGTGGTCGATTTACCCTGACCGACTGGACCAACCACGAGGAAGAATCCCTGCTTGCGCTTTGTGAATGCCTCGAGAATAGGTGGGAGTGCAAGTTCCTGAAGGGTCTTAATCTTTTTTGGGATGAGGCGCAGTGCGATAGCGACGGTGCCCTTCTGGTAGAAAGAATTGCCACGGAAACGCGCTTCTTTGCCAAATGAGAACGAGAAATCCATTTCTTTGGTCTCGAGAAACAGTTTTAAATTTGCATCATCGAGGAATTCCTTGATGAGCCCCATGGTATTCTCCGGCTCAAGTAAGGGCTTTTTCACCAGCGGAATGAGTTCGCCTGAAACTCGGATGGTCGGATGTCTTCCGACGACCAAGTGGAGATCTGATGCACCCTCGTGGATGACGGTAAGTACGAGATCTTCAAGTTCCTTGCGATATTCTGCTTGGGTCATGTAAAAGAGTGTATTATTTCGATTGCTTTTTAAGTACTTCGAGGACCTTCTCTACCACCTCAGAGGGAGTTGCCGATGCTTTGATGATGTATCCCGATGCACCAAGAGAGAGTCCGCGGTCGATATCCTCCTGCTGGCCTAAGTTTGAGAGAATAATGATGAGCACATTTTTACCAAGCTCTTCATTCTTCACCACTTCAAGAAATTCAAACCCGTCCATTGCGGGCATCACCAGATCGACGACGATAATACCCGGCTTGAGTCCGGTGCGCAGTTTCTCGAGAGCGTCAAGTGTTCCCGAGCATGCGGTGACCTGGAAGTTCTTCTGAGAGAACTTCATCGCATACATATCGAGTAAGAACGAATCGTCGTCGATAATCATCACACTCGGATTATTTTTTTGTTCTGCCATATGTCTTTATGATATCACAGAGACAAGTCAGTGGTAAGTAGGCAGTAGCCAGTTGTCTGCAGAAACGCGCAAATCTGAGGTTCGATTTGGGATGTGATGCGAAGTTATGGACTGATGGGGTACGATGCCATGAACTATCGTTCACTTTTGGGATGCAATTCCGGATGCAGCGCCAGAATGGTGTCGGAGCAGATGTATGAGTTATACTTCTGCCCGATCCGTTTGGGATGCAGCGCCCGAAGTGCGCCCAAAATGGGCGCTAGACGATGTTGTTGATTTCTTCGAAAGGAATCACACCCTGAAAAGCCTTCAGCAGTGCATCGTCCTTCATGGTAAGCATGCCCTTTGCCCGCGCCACCTCGGAAACCGCCTGTTCGACAGGATTGGTCAAGACAATGTGTTCAAGATCGCGGTCCATTTCAAGGAATTCGAACACCGGCGTTCTCCCCTTTGTCCCCGACGGGCAGGTCGGTGAGGGTATCGCCTCATATACATGGTCAGGGATGATGATGCTGTTGCGGACTGCGGCGGGAAGGTCGGAAAATTCTTTGTCAATCATCAGTCGCATGCTTTCGGTGAGCGGTATAGAACTCTTTGACCCGGGACACATAGTGCGGAGGAGTCGTTGTCCCATCGCGAGGATAAGTGTCGGCGCGATAAGGTACGGGTCAACTTCCATGTCGATGAGGCGGGGAATGACACCCGCGGCATTATTGGTGTGGAGGGTCGAGAATACGAGGTGTCCTGTGAGTGCCGCCTGCACCGCAAGCTGCGCAGTCTCCTTATCGCGGATTTCTCCAACCATGATGATATCCGGATCCTGACGCAAAATAGAGCGCAGACCGTTTGCGAAGGTATAACCTATCTCAGGCCTGACCTGCGACTGATTCACACCGGGAATATTATATTCGACCGGGTCTTCGAGTGAAATAACATTACGTTTCTCCCTATCAAGCTCGTTCAGCATCGAATAGAGTGTGGTCGACTTACCTGAACCAGTAGGGCCGGTCACGAGGATGAGGCCGTACGGAGTACGAATGGCTTTCCTCACCAGCTCCAGATTTGCGGGCGACATACCCATCATATCGAGTGTCACGACACCTTTCCCAGTATCTAAGATACGCATAACCACCTTCTCGCCGTAGTATGCGGGGAATGTCGAGACACGAAAGTCAACTTTCTTGTTGTCCATCTTTGCACTGAAACGTCCATCTTGCGGTTTGCGCTTCTCGTCGAGCTTAAGCTGCGCCAATATCTTGATACGCGCTACGATCGCATTATGGACATTGGTCGGAAGGATGAGCGAGGTGTACATCACGCCATCAACACGAAAACGTACGCGAACCTTATCACCGGTGTGCTCGATGTGTACATCGGACGCGCCGCCTTCTACTGCGTGCTTCAAGATAACCGCGACGATTTTGGTGACCGGGGCATCTTCCACTATCTTGGTCTCCCCACCTTTCTGTTCGGCGTGTTCATGAGAATCGGTAGATGTGACTTCTTGTCCGACGGTGTCATCTTCGATTGAACTCTTATTCCCGCCCGTCGAAAGCTCAGAAAGTGCCTGTGTTACTTCGCCAGAGAGATTCTGATACTGCACAAGTACTTGATTGAGGTCGGATTGTGAGATGAGAAAAAGCCGGAACGGCATTCCGAGCTTGGAGGCGATGAATTGCACCGCATCGCGCGCCTGAGTCATATCCGGGTCAACCATGCCTACCTCGAGCACATTGTCGATGACGCTAAGTGGGGCTATCTGGTAGTGGTGCGCCGATTCTTCGGGAATATAACGTAGGACGTCGCTCGAGACTTTTTGTCCTCCGAGCTCTTTAGACTCAAGACCGTAGTATTCGACTTTGAGTTTCGTTACCTGGTCGGGGGTCATGCCGCCCCTTGTGAGTATTTCTTCTACTCCACCCTTGGCTTTTGTAGCCTGAGCAGAGATCTCGGAAATATCTTCTTCCCGGAACAATCCTTTTTTTGATAGAAATAAGAGGAAACTCATGGATCAATATACTGTACGTCCTGCAGTTAACTGGAGAAGGAATATAAATGTACCCCTTCATCATAACAAAAGAAGGGAGATTATGAAATTGCAGCGACTGCGCTTTATGTCTTTATTTCGTCTAACGAGGAACAAGAGCGAGTGTCTTCGCTCGCACTAGGACCGAGTGACGACGAAACAAGGTTCTTGTGGGCTTTGCAATCAAGAATCCTTATTTCGTCTAACGAGGAACAAGAGCGAGTGTCTTCGCTCGCACTAGGACCGAGTGACGACGAAACAAGGTTCTTGTGGGCTTTGCAATCCAGAATCCTTACTTTGTACTTTGCTTTTTGAGCTGGTCTATCTTTGAAGAGAACGAAGTATTCGAAGTCGTGTTACTCGACGTATCCGCCGTGCCCGTGGTACCGAGGGTGTCCTTTGAAAAATTATGTCCGAGTTTTGACTGTCTCATGCGCTCTTCGATGATGGGGGGAGGCGTGAACGGATATTTGCGTGAAGTTGAAGCAGAAGGAATACCGACAGCGAAAGGTCGGAGTGAGGTGTATGCAGAATCAGCAAACAAACTACCGTCGAGAGAAAGTCCCTTCAGCGTATCGAGCGCCTGTTTGGTCTTGGCTCCTGGCTCTTCAGCTGCGCTTGCTCCAAGCACTGGTGGTGCTGCAATGATTGTAGGATCATTTGTGCGAAATGCCAGGAAATACACCCCGATAATGAGGATAGGGAGGGTGATGACTACCAATATGTCGATGAGGATTTGCTTTCCCATATCTATTCGAGTGAGTAGGTGGTAATAGTAAAAGAGTAATCGTATGCGGCATTTTCCGGATGCGCCCGCAGGAACGCATTGTCCCCTTCGGACGAACTAGTAAAGGAGATGGTTGTCGTATCGCGGAGTGCCAGAGTGTATTCGAGTGTTGAAATGAACTTCCTGAACGTATCGTACGGAGCAGTGACCGAAAAAGTGATGACATGCTTAACAAAAGCGGAATTCTTTTTGCCGTTTCCGCCACTCGTTACCTGTGGCGATTTGAGATGGAGACCTTGTGACTCCGCCATTTCGTTCACATCAATAATCAATCGGGTCGGGTCGACGGTCGTCGGAATCATCATACGCAAACGATCTTCATATCCGGCTGGGAATGTCTTTTCCGTGCGCTCAAGTGCATCAATCTTTTCCTGTGCGGTTCCAGCGTCTATTTTATGCTGTTCGATATCATCAAGTTTTGCCTGAACTGCCAAAATAGTGGTGTACTTCGGATCGATATACTGGATGTACAACCCGCTCGCGATAATTACAAGTAATATGGGAATGATGTATCTGTTCATTTTCGTGTTGTCGTAGCTTTCGTAAGTGGAAGAAGCGGCTTGTTCTCGGCGGGAACCAGGAGCGGAGAAGAGAATCCGGCCACTGCACCATCATTAGCTGCTGGCACTATCATGGCTGTTGGCGCGGTTGCAATACTGGCAAGATACTTCTTAAATGACAGTGATTTCGTATCGACATCTATCTTCGCGGAAAAATTAACGATGCCGCTCATCTCGGAAAGCGATAGCGAGGTTACTTCCACCTTCTGAAATAGCGGCTTCATTCCACGCCACGTCTGCACCTGGAAGTATACCGCTTTGTAGCTTGTTGCCTGACCAGAAAGCGCGAGAGTTGACTTATCGTTCACATTATCGAAGGCGAGCGACGTCAGTCCAATATTCTCTGCGGCATTTTTTTCAATATTATCAAGTAGTGCCGAGAATATTATATGGTCGTCAACCAGAGTTTTCGCATTGCGCAGCGTGTTCTGGAGACTTTTATATGAATTGATTTTATTGATATCAAAATTTTTCTCCATTTCCGCAAGGTCCTTGCCGGCAACATCTTTTTTTTGTATGGTGTTTTTCTCCCAAAAATACATTCCTCCCGCTACCGCGACGGTAACAAAGAAAAGTATGAGCGCTACGACGAGCGCTACATTGAGCGGTTCACGACGCCCACCACCCGCTTCGATTTTAACGAGCGGTTGCTGAGGAATAAAAGATGTCTCAAAAAAATTGGCCATTACTCATATCTATTCTACAGAGGAATCATCCCCTTGGCGAGAAAGCTATACACAGAAATG
>JAYTWK010000042.1:0-19243 GCA_043743715.1 bacterium | reverse complement strand
CCAAAGGCGGCAAGCTGATCACTCAGTATGATATGTATACCGTCGGTGAAGACGGCGTCGGTCTCACCAAGCTTGACTTCCTCGGCATTCGCAATCTTGCAATTCTCGGAGATGCAGTGAGACTTGTAAAAGAGCATCGTGATATCAATATTGAAATAGAAAAGATTCCGTTTGACGACAAGAAGACCTTCACCATGCTTGCGCTTGGAGCGACCGAAGGACTCTTTCAGCTCAACGGCGCGGGTATGACAAAGCACCTCGTCGAACTGAAGCCGACCACTATCCACGACATTAACGCGATGGTGGCACTGTATCGCCCTGGTCCGATGCTCAATATCCCGGAATATATCGCACGCAAACAAGGACGCAGTCCGATCAAATATTTCCACCCGAAGGCGGAAAAATTCTTGGCCAAGAGTTATGGTATTCTGGTCTATCAAGACGACCTCCTCTTCACCGCACTTGAGATGGCCGGCTATACCTGGGAGACAGTAGATAAATTTAGAAAAGCAGTCGGCAAGAAGATTCCCGCCGAGATGGCAAAGCAACACGTGATCTTCGTCGAAGGCTGTCAGAAGCACAGCAGCATGACCGCAGTCGAAGCTGAGGCGATATGGGCGCTGTTTGAGCCGTTTCAGGGATATGGATTCAACAAGGCTCATGCCGCATGCTATGGCCGTGTTGCGTACCAGACTGCGTACATGAAGGCAAACTTCCCCGCCGAGTACATGTGCGCGGTACTCACTGCAGAGTCCGGCGATACCGATACTATCTCAGTGATGATTGCCGAGTGTAAACGCATGAAGATAGCGGTATTACCACCCGACATTAACGCCTCACTCGCCGATTTCACCGTCATCAAAGCAGAATCGCCATCTTCGGCGAATCGCAGTGTTGCCAGCGGCGACACCTCAATCGAAATACCAGAGCGTATTCCTCATGAGGATGCCACCTTGTCGCCTCGCGCTTCATCCGAAGCTGACAATTCTCGCGACAAGATACGTTTTGGTCTCTACACAATAAAAAATCTGGGTGAGGCAATCTCTGACGCAATCATCGCCGAGCGTCTCGCGCATGGTCCGTACAAGTCATACGTAGATTTCCTCGAGCGCGTCACTCACAAAGACCTCAACAAAAAGTCGCTCGAGTCGCTCATCCGCGCTGGCGCATTCGATACGCTCGGTATCGATCGCGGGTCGCTCCTCCACAATGTCGACGACGCGCTCGAGTACCACAAAGCGCACGCAAAAGAGGCTGCAAGCTCACAAGAGTCGCTCTTCTCCGCGATGGGAGGCCACGCAATGCCGACACTCCGGCTTCGTCCCGCGCCAGAAATTTCTATGCAAGACAAACTCGCATGGGAGAAAGAGCTCTTGGGTCTCTATATCTCAGGGCACCCGCTCGACAAACACCGCGAGAAGCTCGAGAAGAGCGGTACTACCATCAAATTGATCAATGAAGAATTGAGGGACGGAATGAACGCAATCGTTGCCGGTATCATCGAAGAGCACAAGATTGTGATTACCAAGAAAAACGAACATATGGCATTCCTTAAGGTTGCTGATTTTTCAGGAAGCATCGAAGTGGTGATCTTCCCGCGCACCTTCACCGAGGTAAAAGACCTTCTAGCACTCGATAAGATGGTCGCGATTAAGGGGCGTTTTTCAAGACGCAATGATTCACCCTCCGTTATCGCCGAGAAAGTGAAAGCCTTAGAGTAACCACAAATTTCACGCGCTTTGTCGTTGCGGAATTGCTCGACACGATTCACCGTAGCAGACTACGGCTCGTCGGCACTGCGCATACGCGTCTAAAATCGCATCGAAATAATGCTGTTACTCCTCGCCTCGAATTACATATAAGTCTGCGCTTCGCTTAAAATACAAACGGATATCTCCAGCCCAACACATTCCTAGCTATTTTTACTTTGTTTTCTGCTCAATGAGATTGCTATACCAATACCAATCAACGTGATTACAAAATTAAAATTCTGTCGAATTTTTTTCTTTCTATCCTCAATGAGATTATTGAATACTTCTCTATCCCCCACTTTCTGCATTCTGCAGACAGAAAAATCTGATTTATCTGTAATAATCATTGGACAGTAAGCCACAATTGTTGGAGAATCATCGGTTCCAATATATATTTTGTTTGAGCTTGTACTAGTTTGTCCGTTAAAAAATTTTGCATTTTCGTCTAAAGTGCTTGGCACACTGACATAAGCAGCGTTCGTGACTGCGAATCTTGAGATAAATTGTGGATATAGATTTTCACTACTAAAATCTTTTATATCTATAATCCTTAATATAAGTTGAAAATTTTTATCTGTAGTCGGATCACGTGACGACAGAAACCCATTGGATTTTTCATCTCCATTGTAAAGTTCTTTGACTGCTTCCCTTAACTCGGTTGTTAAAGTTATTTTATTGTAAAAATTTGTCTGTTCGAGATAGTCATACCCAACAGTGACTAGGGGAATTGAAATTGCAGTGATTAGCCAAAAAATATTCCTAACTATAAAATTTCTAACAGATTTAATTGTCATTTCATCAATCCTACACCTCACATGAAATTCATGGAGATTGACGGGGGTGCCTTTTGAATGCAGAGTGTTTTCAACACTCGGCTCCCCCCCTCTTTTCCCCTCACCCCTCTTTATGTCAAGGCGACGCCTTGACATTGACCTTGCCACGCTAACACGACCAAGTATGACACTTCGCGGAGCAGCTTTTTTTACCTACAAAACCACAGGACGACCGAAGATTTGAACGACGGCTCATGGAAGTTTCCAACCACTCCCTCACCGCCCACTCATGTCAAGGCGACGCCTTGACATTGACACCCTGCGCGCAAGGACTAGTATCTGAGGAATGAGCCTTCGCCCTACCCCATTTGCGAGAGAGGAGTGGTATCACTGCTACAACCGCGGTGTTGAGAAAAGGAAGACATTCCTGACCAACAGCGACTACCAACGCTTCATGCACCTGCTGTATCTCTCAAATAGCGATGTATCGGTGCATCGAAGCAATCTCCTTTCAAAATCCAGTCATGAAATATATGGAACTAAGCGCGGCAGGCAACTTGTTGCCATTGGCGCGTATGCACTGATGCCAAATCATTTTCACCTTCAGCTCAAGGAGATCGCCGAGGGCGGCATCAGCGCATTCATGCAAAAACTTGGCACTGCCTACAGTATGTATTTCAATATCAAGAATGAGCATACTGGGGGAATATTCGTCAAACCATTCCGTTCAAAACATATTGATAACGACGAATATCTCAATTACCTCACACAGTACATACATCTCAATCCCGCAGAGCTATTTGAGCCGGAATGGAAAAAAGGTCAAATGAAGAATCTCATAATACTCGAAGAAAAACTTAAGCACTATCAATACAGTAGTTTCATAGACTATTCTTCATCATCGGCGCGACCGGAATGCGCCATTCTCGATAGTGAAGCAATGGAGCTACTGGGAAGAGATATTCCTCCTCTCAAAAAGGTACTCACCGATGCTGCGGAATACTACAGCGACCTGTCCCTCTAGCTTTCTTCTCCTCATGTCAAGGCGTCGCCTTGACATGAGAAATTTACTAAGTCGGGTTTTGAGTGCGGAGTTTTGTACTATCCAAAGGTCGCCTCTGAATAGCCTAATTATACCCTCAACCACTTACCATTCAACTCGCATTTGACCCTTCGCGCAGAGCTTTGTATACTCAAAATACTTGAGATTGCTTTGGCTACCAACCGAAGACACTTGTGGCAAATGCCCTAATCAAGCAAAATGAGTGCTTCGCGGAATACTGCGGAGAATCGAGGTGGAACCGCGTCTCTACTGTTTCGTAGATCGTCCTCGTGAACATATGGCTTTTGAGCCGTATCTTCACGAGGGCGTTTTATTATCTTAGTAATTATATATGGCAACATTAGAACAGATCAGACACACACTCGCCCACCTCCTTGCGACCGCAGCAAAAGAATTCGACCCCGAAGTAAAACTCGGCATCGGTCCTACCACCGACGATGGCTTCTACTACGACTTTAAATTCACAAAGGTCCCTACTCCAGAAGATCTCAAGAGTATTGAGCAAGTGATGCGCAAATTGGTGAACAAAAAACTGCCGATGTCAGGACGCGAGATCGACCGCGAGGAAGGCACAAAACTATTTGCAAATCAACCATTCAAGCTTGAACTCTTATACGAATACCATGGCGAAGGGAAAACATTAACGGCATACACGGTCGGCGAATTCACCGACCTCTGCAAAGGCGGACATGTCCTGAATACCGGCGAGATTGATGCAGGCAGCTTCACTCTCACCCGTGTCGCAGGCGCATATTGGCGCGGCGACGAGAAGAATCCCCAACTCACACGCATCTACGGTATGGCATTCGAGTCAAAAGATGCTCTTCTGGCGCACGAAAAGCAACTCGAGGAAGCGAAGAAGCGCGACCACCGTAAGCTCGGCAAAGAGCTTGGCTTGTTCGTATTTTCCGACCTCATCGGGCCCGGGCTCCCCCTCTTTACCCCTCGCGGCACTATCATCCGGGAACTCTTAAATGACTACGTATGGGAACTCCGCAAAGCGCGCGGATATCAGAAGGTCACAATTCCGCACATCACCAAGAAGTCGCTGTACGAGATGAGCGGTCACTGGGCAAAATATGCAGATGATCTTTTCAAGGTGAATACCCGCGAAGGACATCTCTATGCGATGAAGCCGATGAATTGCCCGCATCATGCGCAGATATTCGACTCTTCTCCGCACAGCTATCGCGACATGCCCGAGCGCTACGCAGAGACAACCATGGTCTACCGTGATGAACAATCAGGCGAGCTCTCAGGACTCTCACGAGTTCTTGCAATCACCCAGGATGATGCGCATGTATTTTGTCGCGAGGCACAAATCCAGCATGAGGCAAATATCATCTGGGACATCATTGAAAAATTTTATGGAACCTTTGGCTTCACACTTACTCCACGTTTCTCTCGCCGTGATCCTAAAACCCCCGAGAAATGTCTCGGGAGTGATGAAGTATGGGAAAAATCGGAAGGAGCGTTACAAGAATTAATGGAAAAGCGTGGCACCACATGGATAGATGGTCTTGGTGAAGCAGCATTTTATGGCCCCAAAATTGACTTTATTGCAAAAGACTCAATAGGGCGCATCCTACAAGTCGCGACCATACAAATCGATTTCATTCAACCGGAAAATTTTGGACTTGTTTGCACAAATGAAAAAGGAGAGAAGGAACAAATAGTTATGTTCCACTGTGCAATCATGGGATCTATTGAGCGCTTTATGAGTATCATCATAGAACACTTTGCAGGTGCTTTCCCTGCTTGGCTCTCACCTACTCACGTTTCGGTCATTCCTGTATCAGAGAAGCACGAGGAGGTTGCGCGCGCGCTGGTAGAAAAACTCAAGGCAAATAACCTGCGAGTCATACTCGACGCCTCCGACAACAGCCTGGGTAAACGCATCCGCGCACAAAAAGAAATGAAGGTGCCTTATGTGATAGTCATGGGAGACAAGGAAGCAGAGAGTGGAAACCTCACTATTGAAAAACGCGACGGTGGGAAAATCGAGGGCATGGCCGTCGACGCTTTTATCACGGAGCTGAGTAAAGAAGTTTCTGAACGCCTGCTTCACTCTATCGTAAAATAATAACAGCCCCATGACGAGGCTGTTGAATCGAAACCAAGAAATGATTTCCCTAAAATTTTTTGGGGTGCATTTATCTTCCCTTGAACGTGCGTAGCGCCGCACTGAACAAGGCGTGAGAAGCGCCACACCGAATGCTGCACTAAAACCCGTAGAAAGTCCGAGTAAAGAACTTCGATAAAGCTGTCATACATGCAATTTTTCACAATAGGATTGACGAATATTTCTGTTTCCATAGAATGAGGATGGATGCACATTGTAGACGACTTTCATTTTGGAGAGTGGCCATGCGTTACACGCCAATTGCAGGAGAATTAAGTGATCGGGTGCGGGGAAAATCGGTGCACGTGGCAACGATATCTTTTGAGGGAGAGAGTGATCGCCCAGAATTAATACGTTTTGTGCGTATATTCAAGAGCTTCCTGAGAGCAAATAGATTGAGTAAATCTCTAAAACCATCGATTGAGATCAATGGTGAACCTCACGGCGCATTTAAGGTCTTAAAGACCATAGATGAGATGACTGATATTAATGTCATGTTTATCCTCCCAGGACTTTATGCACCGGAAATAATACGGGAATACACTCGTGTATCGATTCTTCTACATAAGGATCATGAAGTATCAGTCAGCTTCGACACTATGCGAAAGCAGTTTCAGTTAGACGTAGCGCCTGCTCGACTCCACTAAGACAAGCACCGTTAAGGTGCTTGCTTTTATACTTCGTAATACTTCGAAAAAAATTTATGCTAAATATCCAGGTTCGCGTACTTTGCATTCGACTGGATGAACGACTTGCGTGGTAGGTATGCACCGATGAAAAGGGTGAGAAAGAAACCGTCGTAATGATTAACTGCGCTATCATAAGTTCGATTGAGTGTTTCACATCAATACTCAATTGAGCACTTGGCAGCTGCTTTCCCTGCTTGGCTCTCCCTTTTGCAAGTTGCAATTGCTCCAGTCATCGAGGAACATGAGGAATCTGCGCACATACTTACGCATAAACTCAAAGAAAAGAATATCCGCGCCACAAAAAAAATGTAAGTCCCCTATGTCATCGTCTTCGGCAACAGTGAGCTCGAGACAAAGACTCTCACCATCAAGAAACACGACAGCTCAAAAAGTGTAGGCTGTATTAGATATCCAAATTCGTTTGCTTGGATGCTTGTTGTGCGCTTATTTGTTCACGATGGTAACGCTCTAAAAGATAGAGTGTGGCATTTGCAACTTGCTTAGAACGAAAGTGTGCGAGTCCATGGTTCCCCATTTTTTCTGCTACAACCATTCGAACGAAGGGACTTTGTGGAAAAAGATTTTCTTTAAGAAATGCTTCTCTTTCATGATTTTTAACTTTGTTGTCAGTGACAATCTTTGTGCTGTCGGAAACTGAATCATGCTCGCCAGTGACGATAACCACCGGCACGTCCACTTCTTCAAGATAAGGATTCTTTTCTGACATGGCAGTAACATCTTTTCTTATTCTTCCAACCATACTACCTTGTCTTGCTGTATTTCGCATGAGACCTTTCCCTACATCTGTTGCGACATGAAACCATTTTTTAAAATTACTTGAAATATTCTTATCACTTGCAATTTCCTTAGGCATAGAAATAAAAGAATCCTGAATAAGATTTTTAGTTAATTCTCTTGGTTGTTGGTCATACAATCCAACAGGGGAAAGCAGTATAAGTCCCTGAACAGATAATTGTGGGCTATCTTTAAGTACGTGTGCCAGTGTGATAGCCTTTTCTCCACCCCAAGAATATCCAGCAAGTGTAACCTGGGTAATCCCCTTCTCTTTTATAAATTCAGCAAGCGCGCGCGCTTCAATATCCTCCCCTCTCTCCGCACTCGTGTTATCTTGCTTCGGTTGCATTTTTTTCCCCTCTGCAGTCAACATGTACACTTGTGTGTGTCCATTCTCGGCAAATTCAGTACCCATGTCAATTGTTGTTTTGTCGGTTACACTGACCTCCCATCCAGGTAAAAAAATTAAGGCTTCTCCTTCCTTGCCACTTTCAAGAAACGGAGAAATGTGTTGTGCATGGACTGTGACATCAATTTCATCAATACAAAATTGACGAGATTCTTCAGTCATATGAATTACTTCATCACTTGCCATTCCACTATCCTGATCTTCTACTTTTAACACGAGCTCAGTAACTTCAGACTGAGGAGATTCTTCAGTCACGTGCGTTACTTCATTACTTTGTATTCCGCGATCCTTATCTTCAATTTTTAACACGGGCTCAGTATCTTCAATAGGACCTGATTCTATTGGCATATACAGACATTAAAATTGTTAATAGCCCCAAAAAATTAGATATCCAGGTTCGCGTACTTTGCATTCGACTGGATGAACGACTTGCGTGGAGCGACCTCAGTTCCCATGAGGAGATCAAATACATTGTCTGCAGCCTGGGCGTCTTCGACGGTCACTTTCTTCATCACACGGCGGGTCGGATCCATGGTGGTTTCCCAAAGCTCTTCCGAATTCATTTCGCCGAGACCTTTGTAGCGCTGGATGTGAATCTTCTTGGTCTTTGTGCTTAAATTAGCTCCGGCCTTGCCTTTTGCCTCAACTTCCTCTTCTTCGGCTTCTTCCACTGGCTCGGCACCTTCCTCGGGCTCGATTTCTTCAAGCTCGCTCATATCAATATTCTCCTTCTTCAGAAAATTATTCTTCTCTTCATCGGAGTAGAAGTAGTACACGTCCTTCCCTTGCTTCACTTTGTAGAGTGGTGGCTGTGCGATGTACACATGCCCTGCATCGACAAGCGGCC
Organism: bacterium; assembly: GCA_043743715.1. Classification (GTDB taxonomy): domain Bacteria; phylum Patescibacteriota; class Minisyncoccia; order Phycocordibacterales; family UBA6899; genus MHLP01. Next base: position 10,794 of record JAYTWK010000042.1, on the reverse strand, counting down.
TGAAATGACGGAAAAAGAGAGTAAGAAGGAGCGTGCGAATGTGGGCTCCGTCGACATCAGCATCGGTCGCTATGATCAGCTTGTGATAGCGAAGTTTTGAGATATCGAACACATCGCCGATAGCTGTACCCATCGCGACAACGAGATTGCGGATTTGCTCTGATGCGAGCATCTTATCGAGTCGCGCACGCTCGATATTCAAAATTTTACCGCGGAGCGGTAAGATAGCCTGGGTCTTCCGGTCGCGCCCGGTCTTTGCAGTGCCGCCTGCGGAGTCTCCCTCAACGATGAAGAGCTCGGAGTCCTCTGCGCTGCGTGACTGGCAGTCAGCGAGCTTACCCGGAAGGGTCATACCCTCGAGCGCACCCTTACGCATGACGCTATCTTTTGCGGCCTTGGCTGCTTTGCGTGCGCGTAATGCGAGTACGACTTTACTGATGATAGCTTTCGCGTCCTCGGGATGCTCTTCAAGGAACATGCCGAACGCCGCACCAAACACCGACTCGGTCGCCCCGCGCGCTTCTACCGAGCCAAGTTTTGCCTTGGTCTGTCCTTCGAACTGGATCTCGGGCATTTTGATTGAGATCACTGCGGTGAGTCCTTCTCGTACATCATCGCCAGTAAATCCTTCTTCGGCTTCTTTGCCCATATTGTTCTTCTTGGCATATTCATTGAGCGTCCTTGTGAGCGCAGTACGGAATCCGGTCACATGCATGCCGCCTTCGGAGTTATAAGTGTCGTTGGCGAATGCTATTTCACGCGAGGTGATATCGTCGACATACTGCAGTGCTATCTCGACCGAGACATTACCTTCTTCTTTATCGATATAAAAAATATCTTTATGAATGGGTTTCTGGAATTTGTTGTAGAACTTGATCAAGGAATACAGTCCACCTTCAAAGTAGAACGACATCGACGGAGCACTTATTCCGGTTTCCTTAAGGTAGAATACCGACTCAAGGTCTATCTTGCCTTCGTACTCGCGCAAGTCAAGCACGTTTATCTCGACGCCTTTCACCAGATACGCTTGCTGTCGCAGATGTGAGATGATCGTATTCCAGCTAAATTTGATTTCACTGAAAATTTCCGGATCCGGATCAAACAAGACGACGGTACCGCGCAACTTTGTGGGTCCAATTTTCTTGACCTTCGCTTTTTGCTTGCCGCGTACATATTCTTGTACATGCTCACCTTCGGCTTCGCGATGCACATTGACCTTGGCGTACTGCGAAAGTGCGTTCACCACCGAGGCACCCACGCCATGAAGTCCTCCTGAGACTTTATAGCCAGAACCCTCGCCGCCGAACTTACCTCCGGCATGGAGCGTCGTCATGACTGTCTCGAGTGCTGAAACCTTGGTCTTGGGGTGGAGTGCAACAGGGATACCGCGGCCGTTGTCGACCACGCGCACACGATTTCCGGGAAGAAGCGCTACCTCGATGTGATCGCAGTATCCACCCATCGCTTCGTCGCGGGAGTTGTCGAAGATTTCCCAGATCAGATGGTGCAGTCCCTCGACACCGGTCGAGCCGATGTACATACCCGGGCGCTTGCGGACGGGCTCGAGTCCTTCGAGGACGGTGATTGCCTCTGCACCATAGTTACCTCCTGTGCGCTTTGTTTCTTTGTCGTCTTTTCTTGCCATGAGTGTGTCGCTGAATTGATAAGTATTTTTGAGAGTTACAACAAACTGACCCGTGAGAAGTTGATGAATTTTATCTCTTCATCCCCGATTCCCACAGGCCAAACTGATACCCCTATTCTATCAAAAAGAAGCATATTTACCAAGCTTTTTTGCACAATTTCTCTTATCGAAATGACCAGCAAAATAGCCCATGAATTCATGAGATATTGATGTGAAAATACTTGACATTTACATTAAATATAATATAATGTATTCACTGTTGGGCTTTTCCACAGCGTTCTTTAAGGAGTCACGCGATGCGGACTTTGATCCAAAACTTGTTCAATGGAAATTCCTACACTGTGAATGGGGTATTCACGGTCACTGTGCGTCCCAAAACCCACGAGGCTGATGAAATGATAGTGCTCCACCGTTACCTCAGGAGAGTGTTCGAACTCGCGCAAGTCAAGCAAGTATGGGATGGCGACAATCACGCAGTGAATACAAAATCCCACTGCGAGGCGGCGGAGGGCGGAAATACCACGTTCATCATCACCATGGAGCCACTGATGGAATTCCGGCGGAGACAGCAGTATGCGTACGAAAGACACATCATTGCGATCCACCAAGGTTTCATCGTGCGGCTCAGCAACCTCACCGACCAGATAGTCGGCAGTGCTGCCGAATTCAATTCCAAGTGTAGGGTCGCATGACCCTCGGGCCTCGCGTAACGCGAGGCCCGATTTGTTTTTATTGTCAGAACTAGCGCACTTGCCAGTCTTTTTCGGCATTGCACTTCGCAGTGACTTTTTCCATGATTGCGTTGACTGCATCATCGGTGAGTGTCTTTTCAAATGATTGAAATACCATACGGTACCCATATGACACGCGCGACTCTCCGTCTTTGTGAAACTTGTCGAACTGCGAGAAACGCACGACCATCTCTCCTGCTTCATTCGTAAGCAACGATTCAATGTATGCTTCAGTAACTTCTTGCGGTACAAAGATAGCGATATCGCGCACGATGAACGGATAAGTAGATAGGCTTTGATAACGCACATTCTCTCGCTCGCTCGAAAGATGCTCATACGACCTTGGTTCCGGAAGATTCTGAATCAGTTGGTCAAAATCTATCTCAGCAATTACCGGCGTATATTTGAGTACACCAGTCGGAGCAAATTCTTTATGTGTGAATTTCCCCTTTACGTTTAGCAAGGTAAATAGTTCTTGAGTTATTCGCTCAAATTCTTCTTGGAGTAATTTTATGCGTTTTTTATCACTCGAGGAAATAGCGAGTCCGAGCACCATGTGTTCTCCTCTGTGCGGGAAAATATTGCCGAGCTCGAAGATGCGCACATCCTCTATACCGATAAGCGGCGCGTTGTACGTATTCATGAGCAGTGATTGGAAAAGTCCGTTTGCAAGCTGATTACGCACAAATGGACGATCCTTCCCTACCGGGTGCAGCACTTCTCGCTCTCCGTTCTCTTTCGTTGCAAATGAGTAGGTGTAGACCTCGCTGAAGCCTTTACCCCGCAGATAGTTGCGGACAATATTACTGTAATACAAGCGCTTGTTCGGCAGACCTTTGCTTGAGAGTTTTGGCTGTACCGATACTATCTTGTCATAACCGATGTGGCGACCAACCTCTTCGATCAAATCTTCTTTGATGCGCAGGTCGATACGTTCGGCTGGTGCAGTCACTTCAAACACCCCGTTTGATTCGGAGAAACTATGACTCGCACGCGTAAGCACGGCCATAACATCCTCCGCTGTAACCGAGAGTCCGAGCAGTTTGTTCACATCAGACACACTCACCGAAACCTTCGCTTCGGTTTCTTTTGCGGGATAGACATCGGTCACCTTCCCTGACTTCGGAGCTTTTCCTCCATATTGGGCAATGAGTGAGAGCGCGAGTGTACATGCTTCTTCTGCAAAGAATGAGGTAATGCCGTTCTCGTAACGCTTCGACGCGTCAGTTTTAATATTATGCTTCTGTGATGTCTTCCTGGTAAGTGTCGGATCGAAGTTCGCGCATTCAAGGATAATATTCTTAGTCGCATTTGTTACTTCGGCCTTCTTTCCTCCTTTGATGCCGGCAAGCGCAAGCACCGCTTCATCGTCAGCTATCACAAGCTCGGTACCGTCGAGCGTGAGCGGTTTGTTGTCGAGCGTACTCATGGTCTCACCTGCTTTTGCAAGTCGGATAGTTATTCCGCCCTTCACTTTGTCTGCATCGAAAGCATGGAGTGGCTGCCCAATGTCGAATAGTACAAAATTGGTGATGTCGACAATGTTGCTTATCGAGCGAGTACCGATGTCCGCAAGTTTATCAGCGATATTTTTAGGCGAAGCTCCTATCTCGAGTCCTTCCACGCGAACCGCAATATAACGCATGCAGAGTTTTGGATCAGCGATGACCACTTTGACTTGCGGGACACTTGCATCATGCGTAACTGCCTTACTGTCACGCGGTTTGCGTTTTACTCCGAAGAGCGCACCCAACTCTCGCGCCATACCTCGATGGGATAGTGCATCATGCGCTCTATCAGGTAGTACTTTTATTTCCATGAGGATGTCTCCATCATGAGCCACAACTTCCTCGACTTCGAATGCGCGCATCGTTACCTCACGTCTCACAGTGGCGATGTCAGGCAATGTGCCATCTAAGTGTTCTTTCATCCAATTAAGAGAGTATTTCATCCCGTTAGAAGTAGGACGCGAACCGTATCGTTCGTGTAGCTACATTATTAAGACTTATAATACTTTTATATTGCATATTGTTTTCTTTTATTCGTGTCCGCGAATTCTAACGGGATTCATATCAGAATTGATTCACCACTCTTAGATCGCCATTATAGAGTAAGCGCACGTCATCTATTCCCCACTTGAGCATCGCCATGCGATCGATACCGCCACCAAAAGCGAATCCCTGCCACTTGGTGGCGTCGAGGCCACATTCGGTGAGCACCTTCGGGTGTACCATACCCGCACCCATAATCTCTATCCAACCGGTCTGCTTACAAACATTGCAACCCTTACCCGCACATTTGAAACACTGCATATCTACTTCGCATCCGGGTTCGACGAACGGGAAGAAGCTTGAGCGCAAGCGCACGACCGGGGCACCTCCGAAAAGTTTCGAGAAAAATGTCTCAAGCACTCCCTTCAAAATACCCAGCGTAATGTCTGCGCCAATAAGCAGCCCTTCGATCTGGAAAAACTGCGCTTCATGGGTCGCATCTGTCGCTTCATTGCGAAATACCTTGCCCGTTACTGCGACTGCGTACGGTGGGAGTATTCCCTTCGCGACTTTCTCTTTCATATATCTGATCTGCATCGGAGAGGTTTGCGTGCGCAAAAGCATGCGCTCCGTATCTTCGGGGCGGGGCTTCATCCAAAAGGTATCCTGCATATCGCGCGATGGATGATCTTTCGGAACATTCAGCGCATCGAAATTGTAGTATTCAGTCTCGAGCTCGGGACCGTCAGCGACGTCGAAACCCATCTCGGTCATGATAGAGGCTATCTCTCCGATAATGATCGAAAGCGGATGGAGGTGCCCTTTTGCCACTGCGTTATCAGTCATCCCATTAGAAGTAAGACGCGGACGGAACAGTCTGCGTAATTACTTTATTATCTTTGTTAATATCTTTGTATTTCATAATTGACTTATCTCAAATTTGTGTCCGCGACTTCTAACGGGAGAACTCGCTCTATTATAGGGAAAAGGAAGGAAATATCAAAAGCGATACCAAACAGCGCCATTTTAGTGCGCATAGAGAGTAGTAATAGAGTACTACTGTGAGACCGATACCGGATTTGCGGTAAACGAAGCGGGGTCTGCGATATTATCCATACGATGCATGTAGGTATATACGAAGACAAAGAGAAGTATGGTCAATGCGAACAAGAAGCTCACCTTACAGAAAGTACATTCTTCTTTTGGGTTTATCTCTTCTTTTTTCATTGTACTTTTTGGAGCCGCCTCCCAGGCTCGAACTGGGGACCTACTCATTACAAGTGAGTTGCTCTACCAACTGAGCTAAGGCGGCGTAGTTATTTCACATGCTACATTAAATTTCATTCCACTGCTTTCTTTTGATATCTACCAAGACAGCTGAGGCGGCATGTTGGTACACTATCATACAAAACCATCACAGCAAGTCTGTGATAGAAGACAATATACCGTTTATTTGGCACATTGCAAACTGATACTAGTATCCGTTCTTCGCGTCGACATCTTTCCTTGTCTCGACTTTATGCTCGGCGATATTTTTGAGGAAGAACGACGAAGCACTCCCCTTCTCTCTCCTACGCTTTCCGAATACACGGTCAATGAAGGTATCATGCCCCTTCTTGCCCACAACGACAACTACGTCCAGTGCGCGCGATGCATGCGGACGCACTTTGTGAATCACATGCGAGAAATGGTAAGCGGAGCGGTAGAGCGTCTCGCGTACGAACTCACTCAGATCCTGCGGCACTTCTGCATAATCAAGGGTCTGGGAGGACTTTTTACCCAGCACAATAAGAACCATCATGACGACGAGCGAGAGAGTCCATATGGTCATTGTGAAGGTCATAGTAGTGGGGTACGTATGCGCCGCGAACACGTCTTATGCTTTCCCGACTGAGAATCGTGAGAAGCGCGAGACTTCAGTATTCTCTCCAAACTTCTGCACCGCATTCTTAATCATTTGTCCGACGGTGATATCGGGATTCTTCACATGCGGCTGATCGAGTAAGACCTGCTCTGCAAAATAGGTTGCAAGCTTGCCTTCGAGCGCCTTTGCTTTGATTGCATCAGGCTTGCCGGCCATAGTCTTCTCTACCTCCTCGGTGAAGAATACCTCCGCCTTCTTCTTGTCTTCTTCGGTCACATCATTCATCGAGCGGAATTTCGGATTGATAGCTGCGACATGCATCGCTATTTCATATGCGAGCCTCTTGAACTCTTCGTTCTTTGCGACAAAATCAGTCTCGCATGCAAGCTCGACCATCGCGCCGACGGAATTATTTGAGTGGATGTATGCTGCGACGACGCCCGCGCCGAGTGCACGTTCGCCTTTCTTGGCCGCCAGCTCACCCGACTTCTTGCGAAGCATCATGCGTGCTTTCTCCATATCTCCACCCGCTTCCTCGAGTGCCTTTTTGCACTGCATCACTGCAACGCCGGTCTCGTCGCGCAGTGCCTTGATATCGTCCATGCTGATGTCTGCCATATGTATATGTGAATTAATGAACCAGTAACAAAAGTAAATAGAAACCCAAACAAATCACGCCCTGGAAGGGCGGATGGATTAGCTAGGAGCGTTGCTTCACTCCGAGCGCGAACGCATCGCGGAGCGCCTCGAGGAAGTACGTGACACTCTGGATAGCCGAATCATTCGCAAGGATAGGATAGGTGATCTCGTTCTTATTACAGTCTGAGTTGAGAATAGCGATGGTCTCGATATTCATCTTCTTTGCCTCCTTGATAGCGATGTGCTCTTCGCGAGGATCAACCACAACAAGGATACCGGGAAGATTCTCGAGTGCTGCGATGCCGCCAAACTCCTTCTGGAGTGTTGCCATCTCGCGCTCAAACATCAGGCGCTCTTTCTTGGTGTACTTATCAAGCTCGCCTTTTGCGAACTTATCAGTAAGTTCCTTAAGTCTGCCCGTGCGCTTCTTGATCTCAGAGAGATTGGTGAGGATACCGCCGACCCAGCGCTCCGCAACATACGGGACATTGAGCGACTTGCCTACCGCCTCAACGATGTCGCGTACCTCGTTCTTGGTGCCGACAAAAATCGGCAGTTTGCCGAGCTTACCGAGCTCAGTGAGCTTTGCCTTTGCAACTTCGAGCATGTTCGAGGTCGTTTCGAGGTCGATGATATCGACGCCGTTCTTTGCACCATAGAGATCAGCACGGACCGATGCATGGCGTCGTGCTCGCGAATAACCGAAGTGTGCTCCGGCCTTGAACATAGCCTCAACGGCTGCGGTGTCCACGTGGTTTGTGTCGTTTTTTCCTTCTGTCATATGTTCCGAGAGTCTACCAAATACCCCTAAAAATGGCAAATATCTGGGGGATGGGGGGAATATTGCGTCTTTGAGGCCACACCCACCACCCCTCAAATCAGGTTTCTTAAGGCTGTCAGTCGGTTGCTCAAACGTAAAGAGTGTTTTCGGAGAACATGCGTGGCAAAGGTATTAGTTGTCTATTTGTTCTCATCCTTGTCGGTGGAATACTAGAGAATAGTGGAACTTCCCTCTTGCGTGAGAACGAGGGGTGGTGCGTTTGGATACGGAACATCGTCTGCTTGAGAAATCAATCGTGACTGTCCCCATTATCGGCCGGTGTTTTGCCCGAATCTCTCGCTCCCCACAAGACGTCCATACTCTCCCAAACGGATATAAGCGGCAAATTCTTTCAATTTCCTAACTTAAGATATCTTCTAAAATTCGGCTGGCTTTGTTGCGCCAGAGAGTTCGAGTAAGACATTCGGCTCATCTCCTATAACCCATGCATCGTGACCTGGCTGGATAATAGCGAGGTCGCCCGGTCCGAATTCCAATTCGGTGCCATCGTCCATAACCACCTTTTGCCGTCCAGAAAGAAAATATTTTACGTGGTATTTCTGGCAGCTAGCAGTCTTAACTATCGGCTTCACATGTTCCGACCATTTCCATCCTGACTCGAGTGTCTCCTTGTTTATCACAAGCCCGCCAATATTTACTGTCTCAATAGTCCCCTTGGGAAAAGGCTTTTTCGTTTCATCTGGCGAACTAAAACTTTTCTTTACAATAACTGTTTTCATATTTTTTCATTTCCTTTTATAAATAATAATCGACCTTTTGACGATAATTTCAAGTTTTTCTTTGGAGGCAAATTCTTTTACTGCTTCCACCAAATATAAGTAAGATGAGAAGCAGAGATTATAAAAACAACCCAGAGAACAGTAGATCAATTAATAAAAATATCTGGCCATGTTGCACCAATAGCAATGCCTAGCGAAACCATTGTGATCTTAAGTAAGCTCCCTTGCCACCATTTCAAAGTAAATGATTTAAATATGTTCATAAATTTATTTTACCATAAATGCGGAATCAAAAAAAGCACGTCCTTATATTTAAGTTTTCTTTGATTGCTGACTCCTTGTTTGTCAAGCATAATTTTTCGTTTGAGTAAGCCGACTATCGCTTTTGGTATACCAACCAGAGCATCGAAAAGTGGCCGCCAGCCCGCGCGTTTTGCGGCACGTATGAAATACTTAATCGGCGGCATAACTGGGGCTTCGTACGCGGCGCTAAACTTTTTGTTTTCACCCTTTGTAAGCGCCTCCAAAACCTTATCAAAAAAACGGGGATAAGTATGCTCTGTAGAAAACACCCCTCTCGGTATTCAACGTCAAACCACCATGACGTTGTAAGTGAACAAGCGCAACATCATCTCATGCATCTGTGCGAAGTAGGTGCGTGCGCGCAGAAACGACCCGAGTCGCCGTTTGATGACACTGTTGATAGTCTCCACCTGCCAGCGCTGCCCATAGAGCACTTTGTTGAACCGTGTCGCCATGATCTTGCGGTATTTCCCAGACGGGAGTTTGGTCGTTGGTCGTCCGACACGATTGGGAATGATGCTACGAATACCATGCTCCTCTCGAGCAAAGACATGTGCATGTTCTGCGTCATATCCTGCGTCCGCAGTGAGGATCTTGAGCGTGACACGTTTCTGCGCTTCGTTGATTGCGACTCGGTAATGGATAATATCGGGACTGGGTCCGAGTGAAGGTACCCCCGAAAGCACCATATATAATCGGCAATCAACCACAATACCCACTTTGGGGAAACGGCTATAGGTCGTTGTTTGATAGGGGTTATCTTCCGTTCTTCCCCTGCGACGGACCAAGTACGTACTCACATGGTGTGACTCGAATCCCGTGGAATCGATCGCAGAAAGGGCAACGCTGCGTTTCATCACCTTCTCCCCAATTGCGAGTGCAACAATATCGTTCATCAGTCGATCGAGTGTCTTCTTTTGCGTCAGTCGGTGGGCTGCTTTCTGGAGCGTCGTATAATGCGGGATGTCTTTCAGTTCCAGTATCTGCTGAAGATCCGAGGAGTCGGTGAGTATGTCCATGATCCCGCGATAGTCCGTCTTGAAGAACTCCTTGAGCACGAGACACGCAACGAGCTGGGGTTGGGTAAACTTCTTTGGGCTTTTGAGATGGCGATACAGCGGGAGTGATTGTTTCGCGGTGGCGTACGCCACGAGCGCAACCGTCTTTGGTGATTTTGAGGTACGAGTCATTGATTCATTATCACATAGATTGGGGGTGTTTTCTACAGAGCAGGTCAGGCACCGTTAACCTTATGACATCATGGATGAGAGAAATCAATCGCGACACCGTTAACACCGTTAACCGGGCATTTCTAGATGATAGCAGTTATTTTGCTAGTCTAGTGCCTAAATTTATATTAAGACTAGGTTAGTATCCTGCGAAAATCAAATCATACCTGACACCATTAGACCATTTCTCTGGAACGTATCGCTTGCTTTTTCAACAGTGCATAGCTCATGTGACTCTTGAATGGCGTATCACTTCTTTTGTGTCTTCCTATCCATTATTCCCAGTGCTTTCCAAATGATGAGCACAAGGGAGATCAATAGGAATAGAGCGGAAAAAATCATGGAGACTGCTTCTCGGGTCACAATGTCTGATATTCCAAATCCTCCACTGCTATCGTGGGTCATGAGTACAAGTACTATGGTAAGTGGTATCCACCAGTAGGCGAAGCGAAGCCACGCGCGAAAGACTTTTTCATGCATCCAGTAGGTGATGAGGGAGAGGAGGAAAGTGGGTATGGTAAGCAAAATAATTATCTCACCTAACATCGGTACAACTTTATCTAAACACCCAATTCTATCGCCAAATGTATAAGTTTCTTTGCAAAAACCGAACTCAAGCGGACTAGCAAGCACATAGCCAAGAACTCCCATCATTAGCGACGACCAAAATACCGATTTCTTTGTCACGACCTTATTCATATTATTATATTATCATCCTTATACTTTATTTCATGTTACCTTATCCCCACCACCACGCTCTGCATTGTTCCATCATCAAGCTTGGCGAATATCTTGTACCAGTATCCGGTGAGGAGTCCTTTCGTACTCCAGT
>JAYTWK010000041.1:0-3806 GCA_043743715.1 bacterium | reverse complement strand
CCCACCACTAGTGCGCATGATGTTTGCGGAAGTCACGCGCCTCTATACTCCGCTTACCACAAAAAGTATCCCGCTCGGCGGCAACATACCGTTTGGCGACTTCCCCTACACCGCCGTGCGTACACTTGTCGCGCTGTTTGGAATCATGCTGCCAATAATTATCTATACGCTTGGACGAGCAATGAAACTCGCTCCTCGTATGGCGCTCCTTCCGGCCCTCCTCGTCGCACTTGATAGTGCTCTCGTCTCATATTCGCGAGTAATCCTCCCGGACATCATCCTTCTGTGTTTCAACTTCCTGCTCTTAACTTCGGCATTCATGTTCGTACGCGCGAACTCGCGGCGCATGAAAGTACTCTTGGTTATCACGACCGGCATTTTTGCAGGACTCGCACTCTCTATTAAATGGACCGCACTCGGTGTACTCGCATGTGTCTGGTTGCTCTTCATCCTCAAAAACCAACTGCGCGCGATACTCATCGTCAGCGGCATCGCACTCCTCACCTACGTCCTCATCTTCGGACTGTATCTCCTGTGCTATTTCCCGGGAGGCGGGCAAGCGAAGAATGTCGGAATGGAGCTCGCACCAAATTATGTCGGCAACATACAGTTCCCTCACTTCGCTTCCCTTACGCAAGCTATCACATTCCTTCCCTCTTATCACAAGACCATGTGGCAGACCAACAATGATCCGTACGTGCTCGCTTCGCTTCCGAAGGTACAAGGGCCACTCTACTGGCCGATATCTCACCCAGAGATATATTTCTGGGTTCAGCCTGAAAGTGAGCGTACTTCACCCGATGTACCGCGTGTAGATGTAGTCGGAAATTTTGTCTTCTGGGTGATTTGCTTCCTCGCGTGGTTTTTCAATCTCTACTTCATTGTGCGCACCTCTCTACAGAAACGTTCACTTACCGTCGACGCGCCCGAACTCATCATCATGTGTGGCTACGTGGCCAACTATCTTCCATTCCTCTTGATTCACCGGCAGATGTATCTGTATCATTACTTCACTGCGCTTCTCTTCCTATTTCTCCTTACCCCATATGTACTGCCGCGCATCCGCTTCGCAGTCGAGCGCGCTACCCATGACCGATTGTTCTCGTATGTGCTGGTAGTTTTGATCTGCATGATGGGACTCGTGAATGTCGCATACAACATCCCTTTGATCTACGGAACAGACTCATGGACATATCTTTTCGCTCATCTATGATGAAGAAAAGTCTTTGACACACAAAATGCTCTTGTGTCAAGCTCTTTTTTCCCGTATGATGGCCACAAATGCAGAGAGGAGAACATCAAATCACCGACTTACGCAATCCAAAAAGCACGAGCGGAGCGATATTAGGAGAAAAAGCCGAAAAGCAAAGTGACACAAGCACCCCACCTCCTCATGAGGGAAACGAGAAAGAGGTACATGAGGCAACAATGCTCGAAGTGGTATGGGAGACGCTCAAATATGCGCTCATCGCCGCGGTCATCATTTTACCGATCCGCACTTTTATCGCCCAACCTTTCGTAGTCTCGGGTAATTCAATGTATCCCACATTTCATAACGGCGAGTATCTTATCGTCAATGAACTCACTAAGTACACCGGCTCATACCAGCGCGGGGATGTAGTCATCCTCAAGTATCCAAATGACCCGTCCAAGTATTTCATCAAACGGGTCATCGGACTTCCGGGAGAAACGGTCACCATAAATGACGGCGAAGTTTCTGTCTCTGGCCCGAATCAAAAAGTCCCGCTCGTCCTCAAGGAGCCGTACGTGAAACAGCCAAAGGTAGACAATTCATCACGCACGCTCGACGCCGAAGAATATTTTGTCATGGGAGACAATCGCGCACAAAGCTCAGACTCGCGCGTATGGGGACCGGTGCCAGCGAGACTGATGGATGGCAAGGCACTCTTGCGGCTCTTCCCTTTTACCGCCATTGAATTCAAGCCCGGTTCGCTCGATACGTTTCACACGAGTTACTAATTACCATGTTACTAAATTACAATATAACCATTCCCACATATGGCCAAATCAGAAAAGTCGGAGAATAAAAAGGAAGCACCTACCGCACTCAAGGGTATGCGCGATATTATCGGAGATGAACACCACAAGTACCAAGGCTTCTTCGAGAAGGCCGCCGAGGTCGCTCTCTACTACGGATTCCAGCCGATTGAAACGCCAGTGCTTGAGCGTGAGGAAGTGTTCGTTTCGACACAGAGCGAAGACACAGACCTGGTGGGCAAGGAAATGTATAGTCTGAAAACAAGGGGCGGAGACAGACTCGCACTGCGCCCCGAAGGCACGGCACCGGTAATGCGTGCGTACCTTGAGCACGGCATGCAGACCCAGTCGCAGCCGGTAAAGCTCTATTACTATGGCTCGCTCTTTAGACACGAAAATCCTCAACGTGGCCGCTATCGTGAATACAAAACGTTTGGCATCGAGATGATTGGCTCTCCCAAGTCGGTCGGCGACGCGACGGTCATCTACCTGATGGCGATGATTCTGAAGGAGGTAGGCCTGGATAATATTCTGATTGAAGTAAATTCAATTGGTGATAAAGAATCACGCGTCCCGTACATTCGTGAGCTCACTGCGTATTATCGCAAGCACATCAACCACATGTGCGCCGACTGCAAACAGCGCATCAAAACAAATCCACTCCGCCTCCTCGACTGCAAAAAGCCCGAATGTCAGCCGTTCAAAGAGAAGGCACCGCAGTCCATCGCGCACCTCTCCCCCGCCGCAAAACTCCATTTTAAAGAAGTCCTCGAGTACCTCGATGCACTGGGGCTCAATTACCGAATTAATACCAACCTCGTACGAGGACTCGACTACTACACACACACCGTATTTGAGATTACTGAAGTACCTGACGAGAAGGCGCCAGAAGTGTTCGCGGAGCACACTACTCAGCTCGAAGCGACCGATGACGAAAAAGCTGCGAAGAAAGTGAAGAATGATAGGGAAGAAGCAGCGAATGCTCCGCTCTCACTCGCAGGAGGCGGGCGTTATGACTATCTTGCAAAACGTCTTGGCTCGAAAAAGGACGTACCGGGAGTCGGAGCTGGTATTGGGGTTGACCGTGTACTACTTTCCCCAAACTATAAAGCAGTCTCCCCCCGCATCGTCAAGAAGCCGAAGGTGTACTTCATCCAGTTCGGTTTCGAAGCAAAGCTTAAGGCACTTGAGATTATTGAGATCTTGAGAAATGCACGCATCCCGGTCACGCATTCTCTAAACAAAGACTCGCTCTCCGCACAACTCGCGATTGCCGAAAAGATGCAGATTCCTCATGCAATCATCTTCGGACAAAAAGAGGCGCTCGACGGCACGGTCATCATTCGCAACATGGTCACCCGCTCACAGGATACGGTGAAAGTGGAGAAGCTTACAGAATTCATCAAGGGAATGAAGTAAGAAATATACAACCCCAGAGAATCACTGAGGTTGTATATTTTTTTAGCGTCATTCGCTCGGAAATGAGAACGAAGACGTTTTCATTTCTCTCACTCATTTAGCAAATAGCTCGGGCTTACATTTTGAAAGGCACACGGTCGGCCTCTCCTGCGGAGGCCGCCGTCACGCAGGGTGAATTGCCGCTTCAGGAAAGCGGACCAAGCCAATTCATCTGTGCGAGACCTTTCAGAAATGAAGCCCTCGCATTGTAGTAAATGCCGCGATTATGGAGTTTAGTTTGCAAAATATCTTTAGACTCGCTCCCCAATAAGACCCACCCGTCAAAAAACACACACAGGTGTGCTTTTAACTCTGGTAACTCAAGTGATAGTTCCACAATCCCGCTGCCA